>NZ_JAVDDT010000002.1:300000-569178 GCF_030848495.1 Natronospira bacteriovora | reverse complement strand
TTTGTCATAATATATATTGATTCCCCGGCCGTGCCCGACCTTGTGTTTGCTGCTTTTCCGCTTGTGAATGGTGAGATAACACTCGCTATAGACAAGTGGGGGAGCGATGCCCACCCGTAGATTTGCACCCCTCCCTTACCAGGTCCTCCAGGACGATCGCCTGCGCGCGGCAGATCTGCGCGTGCTGGGGTACCTATGCACGCACGATCCCCGGCGGCAGGGAGATGCGTTCGCCTGTCCACGCCAGCTTATTGCTCACCAGACCGGCATGCACGAGACGGCAGTTTCGCGAGCCATCGGCCGGCTGGTGGCGTTCGGGTGGATCGAAAAACTGGGTGGTGGCCACCGGACAAGGAAGACTCAATACCGGATTCTGTGGGACCAGGAAAAGGGTAACAACCCTGTCACCCTTTCCGAGAGTGAAAAGGGTAACAACCCTGTCACCCTTTCCGAGAGTGAAAAGGGTAACAACCCTGTCACCCTTTCGGATGAAAAGGGTAACAACCCTGTCACCCTTACTCCTATTAAAGAACTAGAACCTATAGATAGACAGTACTATCGGCTCGGTTCTACGCGCGAGGAAACCCGAGCCGAGCCGAACAATTTTTCTTTCGTCGAAGCCGTGAAAATTTTGCAAAAACACGGCACCCCAGATCGCTTCCTTTTCACCGCCACTGATCGTCGGATCGTGATGGCGTGGATCACTGATGGCTACCAGGCAAGCCAGGTGGATTCAGCATGCCGAGTTGCTTTGGGCATGCGGAAGAACCAGGGCGATCCAAATCCTATTGGTCCCCGGTATGTGGACCGAATCCTCAGAGACGACAACAGGAGATCCAGTGATGCGAGGAGCTCACGAGCTGGCAGCGAAAGCGTTGCAGAACGGGCCGAAGAAAGTAACCGGCGGTGGCTCGAGGGGTCCGGCGGACTATGAGGCCAGGACCCGGGCTATCTGGCAGCGGATGATTCAGCGGTTCGGATTTAAGTGGACCAAGCAGTTTGGCGAAATCCCGGATCAGGGCGTGTCGTCCACCATGGCCGAGTGGGGCCGAGGTTTGGATGGCATGAGCAACGACCAGATTCGGCATGGCTTGGACCTGGTGGATCGCGGTGGGTACGAGTGGCCGCCGAGCCTGCCTGAGTTTCGGGAATTGTGTCGCCACCGTCCGGTTCCAGTCTTCCGCAGCCTGCCGGCGCCGCCGATCAGCAATGAGACAAGGCGCCGATTCGTCGCCGAATTGCGCAGGTCTCTTGGGGGTGGACGGTGATCTCTCTCCCGTTCTCGCTGCCTTTGTGTTCGGTGAAGGGGTATTCCGCCGCCCTCCGGGCTGCGCCTTACTGCGTTCCAGCCCTCCAGCCACTGCGGGCTTTGCGGGCGAAACCCGCTGGGCCCTGCCTGCCGGGGTCGGTCTCATGCCTCGATCAATCGAAGCGGATTAGCGGAATGGGGTGGCGCTGTAGGCCAGTGGTGGCGCGGGCTGTGGCGTGTGGGTACGGACCGGTACCGAACAGGGGGGGTACCCCCCACCGAAAGCTGGTACTCAGAGCCCCCTATCCGCGACCAGGTACTGGCTCTCAAAAATGGGAGGCCTCTCAGGGGCCCGCCCAGGGGGGCGCGGGGGGATGAGCGAGTATCTGCGCACGCTGCAGGATGTGGGTGGCGATCTGGCCCGGACGGTGGGCCGGGTGCATCTGGGACTGTCGCCGTGGCCTGAGGCGCGGGAGGAGTGGCTGCGCTGGGGCGTCCACCTGCGTGTGACGCGGGGCGTGTCGGTCCGTACCTGCGATCGCTACCTGCGGGCCGTGGGCGAGTTCCTGCAGTGGCTGGAGCCCGGGCCGGCCAACGGGCTGGACGGTGTGGACCGCGACACGGTGGACGGCTGGATGGAGTCGCTGTACCTGGAGCGGCGCCTGGGGGCTCAGACGCGGCAGGTGCTGCTGGTGGCCTTGCGGTCGTTCCTCGCCTGGCGGTCGCTGGAGAGCGGCGAACCGAACCCCGCGGCGGATGTGCGGGGGCCGCGCAAGCCGAAGACCGAGGCCCGGAAGCTGACGCACCGCCAGGTCCGAAAGCTGATCCAGGCGACCAGTGGCCCCGGCCTGACGGCGCTGCGTGATCGTTGCCTGCTGGTGTTTTTGCTCTCGACCGGCGCGCGGCCCATCGAGATCCGGCGCTTGTGCCTGGGCGATCTGGACCTGCGGGAGCGTATGGGCCGGGTCCGGTTCCGGGGCAAGGGCGCGAAGGAACGGACGGTCTCGTTCGAGGGCCCGGCGATCAAGGCCTTGCTGGAGTGGCTGCAGGCGCGGGACCAGCTCGACCTGCTGGAGCCTGATCGGCTGTGGACGACCGTGGGCAAGCAGGCCGGCCGGCCGATCACGGAGCGCGGTCTGGACAAGGCCCTGGGCCGCGTGGCGAAGCGGGCGAAGGTGGCGCCCTTCGGCCTGCGCATGCTGCGCGTGACCTTCGCGACCGAGCTCTACGACAGCGGCAGCGACATCGAGGAGATCCGCAAGCTACTGGGGCACGAGAGCATCGAGACCACGCGGCGCTACCTGGCGGTTTCTGAGCGGATGCAGAAGGCCCGGATCCCGGGTCGGCGCCTGCGGGCGATCATTGGCGATGAGCGGGATGTGCCGCTCTGGCTGAGGCACAAGATGGGCAACCTGGAGAGCGAGAGCAATGCGGAGCAGTGACGATCCACGCATGGCCCTGCTGGAGCGATTCCACCCGGACCACAGCCCGTTGGTGGCGTTGGGCCTGGAGGTTGGGCCGGATGCCCTGGACGCGGTGCTGAGGCACCTCGGGCCGGGTAAGCCGCATGTGCCGGACCGCGATGCGTTCTGGGTGGGATTGGAGCGCGAGCTGCGTGACGAGCGGATCCGGGTGGAGTTCGACGGGGCCAATGTCGGCGAGCTGGCGGAACGCTACGGTCTGAGCCCGCGGTGGGTGCGTCAAATCCTGGCGGGAAAAAAGTGAAGCACTTCGGACGACAGTTCCGGGGTCTGTGAGCCAAGGTTGGGGCGATGAGCGAAAAAAGGTCTGGCAAAAAGCGGAGCTACACGATGAGCGATAAGGCCCTGGAGCAGCGCCGCCAGGCGGCGGAGCACTCCACCGGCCCGCGTACGCCCGAGGGCAAGGCTCGCAGCTCCCGCAATGCCTATGTCCACGGCCAGCGCAGCGCGGCGCAGGACATGGCTCTGGGTACGGGTATGTCGCTCGGCAGCTTCGGGCGGCCGTGCAAGAGCACCTGCCCGATCCACCCGGACCAGGACCCGGAACACCCCTGCCGCCTGGTGCTAGAGGGGCTGACATCGGCCGGCGGTGATTGCCTGGACAAGACGGTCTATGTCGAGGCTTTCGATTCGATCATCACGGGCATCCAGCGGGGCGAATACGAGGGCGTGAATGCCATGGCGGCTGCCCAGTTGGCCGGCTCGATCGAGATCCTGCAGCAGCTGCGGGATGAGATTAACCGCGACGGTGCCACGATCAAGCAGACGATCTACGGCAAGGAAGGCCCTGTAGGCACAAAGCGTGTGGCCCATCCCGCGCTCCCGCATTTCATCAAGCTGGTGCGCGAGCTCGGCATCACCATGCCGGAGATGATGGCGACGCCGAAGAGCCGCGAGAAGTTCATGGACCCGGACGACGAAGACGATCCAGTGCGCAAGATGTTCGAGGGTCTGGCGGCGGCGGCCGGCAAGCCGGTGAGCCGCAATACCGTGGACGGCGATTTCGAGGAGCTGCGTGATGGCCCGGACTCGGACTGAGGACAAGACCGAGCAGCAGCAGATTCGGCAGATTGCCGAGCGTTGCGTCGTGGACCGCAAAGACTTCGGGTGGTGGTTGGACCAGAAGGGCTGGCATTGGCGAGCGCTGGATCGCGGTGAGTACGGCATCTCGCTGGAGCAGGCGCAGCTGCTGTATGTGATGGAAGACCCGGTGCTGTGGTGCCGCGCGTTTCTCACCGACCCGGACACGGGCCAGCCCTACGAGTTTTGGGACTACCAGCGCCCCAGCATTAGGGCTTGGGATCAGAATGTGGTCCACCAGGATGGCGCTGAAGTGGGTAAAACCCGGGAGATCATCGCTCTGATCTTGTGGGGTATGTGCACGAGTTTCGGCATGAGCATCCGCCGTCCGAGCATCCTGGTTGGTGCACCGCAGCAGACGCACCTGGACGAGATCATCATGGCGATGGAGGAGCACCTGGGCGTCGAGGAAGACCATCAAGGCGGCAAGCCCATCATCGGCTACCACTGGCGTAAGCCGAAGAAAACACCTCACTACATGGCTCGTTTTCGCACCCCCAAAGGCCCGGGTCGCGTGTATTTTCGGCCCAGTGGACACGATGGTGAGGCTTTCCGGGGTGTCCACGTGAACGCCATGGCGCTGTTCGATGAGTCGGCAAAGGCCAAGCACAAAGTCATCTGGTCCGAGTTCTTTCGAGCAATGATGCCCGGCTGTAAGTTCAGGTGTTATTCGGTTCCGGACGGTGATCGCCAGACGGATTATTACCGCATGTGTCAAGAGGCCCGGCTTAATCTACGGCCTGGCGAGAAAGGCATGCGGCTTTTCCATTGGCCGAAAACCATCCAGCCTGAATCGTTTTGGAATCAAGAGCGAAAAGAAGAGGCCATTCAAAACTTCGGCGGAGAAGGCGAGCCCGGCTACCAGCGCAACGTCCTCGGCCTGCATGGCCAGCAGGAGAACCCGGTCTTCCCCTGGCCGGTGTTCGAGCCGAACCTCCGCCATGTGCCGGAGTACCGTTGCCTGCGGCTGACGGAGAACACCAGCGAAGGCTCGGTGCATGTCCAGGCTTACGAGATTGAGCTAAAGCGCGACCAGGGCAAGAAGCACCCGCACCGGCAAGTGCTGGCTGATCGCTACGACAGCCTCTCGGGTTGGCGGGCCAAGGACCGCACCGTCATCCGCGAGGTGGTGAACAAGCTGCTGCGTGAGTTCTTCGAGCCCCTGGGTCCGGCCCGCTATTGGCTGGGTGCTGACCTTGGCCTGCGCAATGACCCGACCGAGATTCGTGTCTGGCAGGAGCGCGGCGACGAGCTGCGTTGTGTGGGGCGGATCCACGCCAAGCATGTCAGCTACGACGTGCAGTGTGAGCTGATCTACTGCCTGGACCGAATCCATGGCCAGGCACTGCATGGCGGGATCGACATGGGCAGCGCCGGCGCGGCGGTGATGAACATGCTCTACAACCTCGAAGACTACGAAGACGCCCACTTCGAGGAACGCCTGACAGGTTTCAACTTCGGCGGGTGGCTGGATGCTGTGGACGAAGAGGGCGAAGCCCTGATCCAGACCGACCAGAGCAGCGGCAAGGAAAAGGCCGAGCGCCTGCCCGCCAAGCACCTGGCCACCGATCTGCTGCTGCAACGCATGCAGCGCGTGGGTTTTGCCTATCCCTACGACCGGGACACGGTGAGCGATTATAGCAACCACACCGCTCGCGAGGGCACGCGCTTCCCGATCTACGCGAAGAAAGACGACCATGTGATCGACGCCGATCGCCTGATGATGCTGCGCCGTTCGTTTGACGACGAGCAGGGCGCCCCGGATCTGTTTGCCAGTGGCTCGGAGTCCCGCGCCGCCTGAGGAGAGAGTGATGTTTCAGCGAATGATGAGCTTGTTTGGTGGTGGCATGAAGGAACCCGCCCAGGGCGACATCCTGCCGCGAGACGCCAACCCCTACGGCCCCTATCAGGCGATCATGGAGCAGTGGGTACCGAGGGAGAATAACCCCCACCTGCTGGAGGCTCTCCGTGAGGGTATCCCGTTTGTGGACGCGGCCATCGACTGGATGGTGGTCTTCGACGGCATCATCAAGCCCGTGGCTGAGAGCGACCGCCTCGAGCGCGAGATCCGTGACTGGATGGAAGGCGTGATCGTCAACGACGAGGAGCGTGGCCTGCAGGCCTTCTACGAGGCCATGGGCCAGGAGCTCTACGAGCAGGGCTTTGCCGTTGGTGAGCAGGTCATGGCCCGGGACATGAGCGACCTGGAACGGCTGGTGGTGGCGGACTCCAAGGGCGTCCACTTCCGCCGGGAGAACGGCCGCACGCTCGAAGTCTGGTATCGCCCGCCGGGTGTAACGCACGACCGTACTGGCGGTGTCGATCGTTCCGCTCGGATACTGCGCAACAACTTCGCAGGGGCTGAGCATCCCGGGCAGGCGGGTTTCACCCAGCTTGATCGCGGGCGCCTGGTGCATAACATCCATCGCTCCGAAGGCGGCAACCCATACGGCACTAGCATGCTGCGTTCACTGCCCTTCCTTGCCCGGATACTGATTGCGATGGATGTCAGCACGCAGAAGGTCTGGGAACGGTTTGGCGACCCGAACTACCATGTGAAGTACAAGGCCGCTGCCCGCCTCGACAGGGACGAGCTGGAGCGGCGCCGAAAGAAGCTATCCGGCGACTTCAAGGCGCTTTTGAGCGCGAAAGGCGATGGCACTGTCCAGGATTTCGTGACGGCGATCGGAAAGGATGATGACCTCGAGATCAGCGTGATCGGCCATGACGGGCAGGTCCTCGAGATCCAGGAGCCTGCCCGCCATGTGCTGGAGCAGATGGTGGCCAAGACCCGGCTGCCCGCTTGGCTGCTGGCATTCCACTGGTCCACGGCCGAGCGCCTGGCGAACAAACAGAGCGAGCTGCTGCTGCAGGATTCACGCACGCGCTTCACGGCCCGCAAGATTCAGCTCAAGGAGTTGGTGGCCACCGCCCTGCGTGCCCGCGGCATCACCTGGAGCCCGGGGGACTGGGACCTGGAGCAGGACCTGCCGAACATCGCGGACCAGGTGGCGAAGAGTCAGGCCAACTTCCTGGACGCCCAGGCCGAGATGGTGCGCGGGCAGGTCGATGGCGGCAACAGAAACGGCGGCGGGGAAGGTCAGCGCGCTTATGTGGACCGCACAGGCAAGATCATCCTGCCGACGGACGAAGGCTACCAAGCCCCCGCCAAGCATGCGCGCGGGTGTAACGGCCATCATCACGACAAGGGCCATGGCCACAAGGAGGCGTTTGCCGAGGATGACGCTGCGCTGGAACGGTTGGAGTCCGACACTGAGAGCTTTCTGCTCAGTGGCTGGTGGGATGCCTACAATCAGCTCCTGCGCGTGCTGGACCTGGACGACTACAAGGCCGCTGGTGGCAGCGCTCAGAAGCAGGACGACGAGCTGGTCTTTGCCTTCGACCTGGGCAACACGGACAGCCTGCGCCGCATCAACGAAGAGCTGAAGCAGACGCTGGGTTCGGCCGAGTCTGACTTCACGACCAACACCATCGAGGCCTGGGCCCGTGGCACGGCCAACGCCGCCAACGAGCCTGGCCTGACCGACGCGATCACCGAGGGTGTGCGGACCCGTGCCCGGCGCAGCATCGAGGTCAACAGCTTCAACGCCATCGAGCGGGCCGTGGATCGGGACCTGCGCGATGATGTCCTGCAGCAGCTCATGGAGGGCGCCTACGACGGCAGCCATCCGCGTGATGTGGCCCGGGCCCTTCGCCGCCGCTTCGACGCCCACGACTACAACTGGCGCCGCCTGGCGCGGACCAAGATCGGCGACGCCCAGTTCACGGGCAAGCTCGCCCAGTACGCCGAGAACGGGGTGGAGGAATACGACTGGATCTACGCGGGCGGCGCCTGCCCCATCTGCATTCGTCTGGGCGAGGGCGGTCCCTACCTGGTGGGTACCGGCCCCACGCCGCGACAGGACAGCCATCCCGAGTGCCGATGTAGCGCCCGTGCCCGGTCTGACTGATATTGGAGGTCTTAACAATGGCCGAACAGATGGTTAGCAAAAAGACATGGCATGAGTTCCGGGACTCCGGAATGCTCTGGTTTGTGAACAGAATCCTCCATTGTTTCGGTTGGTCAATCGTTTTGATATTGGAGGAGGGTGGTGAGATTTCGGAGGTTTATCCGGCTCGCGTACGCTTCAGGGGTTTTCCGCGGGACTCTGAGGAAGAGGGTTTCAAGCGCGTGTCTCGGTACCTCCATGACAATGCTGCCGAATTGTTGGACGATGCAGAGCGGTGAGCAGCTAGCTATGGATAACCGAGATCGCTGGTTCGAATACGACTGCCCTGTTTCGCTGATCGATTTTGATCTTGATCCGCCACCCGGACACGGTGAGCTTTTCCACTGCCCAGGGTGCGGCCAGAGCCACGAAGCCGACTGGGATATAGGTCAGTGGCTTGAAAGCACACCCGACGGGGTGTGCCAGTACCAGCCTGGCTGAGCTACACTGTCAGGCAAACCTGCAACTCGCTGGAGGTTTTTATGCGCATGAGCGATAGAGGCTGGTACCGCGACAGCTTTCTCCATGCCAGACGGCGTCTGCATAAGGCGATGCGCCATTTTGTGCGGACTCTCGCCGCTGACCTAAAAGTGGATCTGCTGCTGGATAAAACCTGTAGGCGGCTGGGGGTTATCAGATGACAGGCCGTTGCAGGGACTGTAAACATTTTACCCCTGATGATCATCATCAAGGCGCGGTCGCGGTTGGGGATTGCGGTGTTCTGCCGTTTGATCATCAGGAGATGAAGCAGGACCAGATGGCTGTGGCTCCAACCGGGCATGATTCAGGTGTTTTGGTGGGAGCCGATTTCGGGTGTATCCACTTCGCTCGGCGAGAATCAAAATGATGGCTGGAGGAAGCGCCATGGATGTGAATCAGAAAGACCCGCTTGATTTTGGGGAGGTATCGGCGGAGCACGCGTTGAAAGCAGCGCCTATTATGGCGAAGGTTTTTTCACAGGCAGGCATCACAGCCCAGGAAGCATGTGAACGGCTTGCATCAGAGGAGGGAAAGGCCGCCCTGCTGGAAATGGGCGCCCGATTATACGATGCAAAGGTGGCAGGAAAGATATAGCCATAACCAAAACTGATGCCCTAAAAGCCCGGCCTTGAGCCGGGTTTTTTTATGAGCGAACCGAAAAAAGTGAAGTGTTTCGGACGACACTTCCGCAGGTCGGGTGCTAAACCTTCACGCGAAGCATTAGCGAATGGTGCCACTTGCGGGAGCGACCGATGGCGAAGAACAAGCAGGACCAGTCACAGGATGAGAGCGGGGCGAGCGAGGAGCAGGCTGCCAAGGATGGCACTTCTTCCGAGGCGACTGCGGCCGAGCAGTCCAACAAGGCCAAGCGCGGGCAGAGCCAGCCGGAGTACATGAAGCCCGGCTACAAGGGCCCGATCACCGCTGATCAGGCACGGCGCCGCAACAAGGCGCTGGCCCAGGCCCAGAACGGCGGCAAGTAAGCGATGGCGGGTCTGGCCCTCAAGCGTGATTCGGCGGTGCCGGCGATCAAGGAACGCCGCGCCGTCCGCGTGAAAGGCGCGAAAGCGGCTTCCGATGAGCAGCTCGCGCTGATCAACGGCTGGGCGCTTGAGGAGCTGAAGGCGGACGATGTCTATGTCCGCACCTTCTACGTTGCCCACAACGCCATCGACCGGGATCTGGAGGTCTTCTCTGCCGACGTGCTGGAGGACTTCGCGAAGACGCTGCCCGGCAAGGGCTTCTTCGTTATCCACCCCAACCACCACAAAGGCGATCCCGGCCCGGGTGAGGGGTTGTGGTTCCAGGCGCGGACCGTGCGCATGAGCCAGTCCGAGGCCCGCGCCGCCCTGGGCGAGCCGGAACTGCAATGGCTCAACGACAGCGACGAGGCTGTGTTGCTGGAAGCCTCCGCCTACCTGCCCAAGACATCCGAGAACGAAACCCTGCGCATCAAGCTCGATAGCGGCATTGCCCGCTACGTGAGCATCGGCTTCGGCTACGCCGAGCTGGACCCTGTGTTCGTCAACGACGAACTGGTGGCCGCCATCTATCGTGCACCGGCCGAGGCTTCCGAGGCCTCGCTGGTATGGCTGGGCGCGCAGCCCGGCGCCCGCGTGATCAAGTCATTCAATCGTGAAGAGGACTCCGACATGAAACTGGAAGAACAGCTCAAGCAGCTCGAACAGAAGCTGTCCGCCAAGGACACCGAGCTGAGCCAGCTCCAGAGCAAGGCCGAAGCCGGCGAGAAGGCCAGCAAGACCCTCGAAGCTATTGCCAAGGCGGCGGGCGACGAGAAGGCCGGCCCGGATCGCCTGGTGGCCCTGGTGGAATCGGGCAAGCAGTACGAGGACGAGCTCGTGAGCAAGGCCGTCCGCCTGCAGCGCCTGGCGAAGCAGATCGGTGACAGCGACGCCGACGCCAAGAAGGCGGCGGAGTTCCACCGCAAGAACGGCGTGGCCCACACGAAGCAGTACGTGGAGATGCTGGAGAAGACGGTGAAGGACACCGGCGAAGGCAGCATCGAGGGCGCGGATCCGAACGCCACCGAGGCCAGCAAGGGCGACGACGACCTCCGGGACGACAGCCAGACCAAGGCCGCTGTCGGCGGGTAATCGCCGGCAGCTGCAACACCCGGGCAAATTCATCAACACGGGGTAAGGAACGATGGACGAGATCAAGATTCTGAGCGGCACCGAACGGCTGGAGACCCTGGAGGCGACCGCCACTGCCGATCGCGAAGTCGGCGATGTACAGATCATCAACGGCCTGGTCTGCGTGGCCTACGAGACCATCGCCAACGGCGAGGTTGGGCGCTTCATTCACCAGTCCGAACTGGCGGTGGCCCCCTCCGGTGTGACGGACGCGGATGCCGCCGGCAAAGCCGCGTACTGGGATGCCAGTGATAGCCAGGTCACCACGACCAGCACCGACAACACCAAGTGCGGCATGTTCCTGGGCCCGATTACCTCGGGCGAGGAAGCCGATTTCCGACTCGACAACAGCATCAACCTGTAACACCAGGTTGATCCGGGCCGCGCATCGGCGGGGCAGTTGAACACCAAAAGGAAGGAGGACTGAGGCATGAGTCTCAAAGGTACCCCGAACGGGATCCCCACGGGCATCAACTGGCAGAAGGCCCTCGCCCGCATGGATGATCCACGTGGCCGCAAGTCCGTCGCCAAGGCGATGAGCGACTACTTCAACCAGATTCGCGGCAAGGCACCGCTCAAGCACATGGTCAGCGAGGGTATGAAGACCACCCGTCCCGGCCACAACGAGCTGCCCCAGCGTGAAGAAATCGATGTGCGTGTCTACAGCGCCCGCGCCGACCTCGGGCTACTGAGTCTGTTCGAATATGTCGACAAGCGTTCGAGCAACAACCCCACGCACAAGTATGCCTCTGTCAACGGCGGCCAGATTCAGTTCCAGGAGCGCGGGCACGGCGAGAAGGCACGCATCCAGCCGATCAGAGCGCCTGGCGCGGAAATGATCCACTCCGTTCCCCATCACGGTGCGCTTGGCATTGATGATGATGAACAGCGGTTTGATGAATACATGGTCTTCGAGCGCGCCCTCCAGACCGTACCGGGCAAGTGGGACAACTATGTCGCTGACATGGCCGCTCAACTGATCAAGGCCCTGACAGGCATCACCCAGACCTGGGACACCGACCTGGTTATGACCGCGAACAAGGCGGCCACCCAGATTCTGGAGGATGTCGGCGATCTTTACGGCGTGGCGGACTCCACCGCTGAGTTCGCGATGGTGTTCAATCCGAACCACATTACTCAGGTTCAGAAGGCCTTTGCATCCGCCTACACCGCGCCGAACGACAACGTCTCCGGTTCGCAGTTTGCCTACACCATGCGCCCGGTCATGACCCGGAAGCTGGCACCGGCAGATGGTATCCACATCGTTCTCCCTGGGCACGACATGCTTGATGTCGAGTGGGATGCCCTGTTCGCGGAATACGGTCGTGACTGGCAGGCCGGTTCGGATAACTGGGTCTACCGCGCGCGCCGTAACTTGGGCATCGGCAACACCGGCCAGCTTCGCAAGATCACGCCGCAGTAAGCCCGGCCTGATAACGACCGAGGCTGATTGAAAGGCCCGGGGCCGGGGCAACCGCCCCGGGCCTTTTTGGATAAGGAGCCAGCGCAGTGCCTGATTCGCCGACCATCGCCAAAGCCGGTGACCTGAAGAACAGCGGCTTCACCGCCGAGCAGTTCCCGGGCCATGACGGTGAGTTCACCGAGTACCTCAAAGGGGTGCTGGCGGATGCCCGCATGGAGGTGGTCGGTGTGATCGGTGAGGCGAAGTACACCGAGCTCAAGGAGGGCGACGAAAGCAACGCGAAGTTTCAGGCCCGGCAGGCTGAGCGTTACTTCGCCACGGCGGAACTCTGGCGCCGGCGCAAGCAGTACAGCGACTCCAGCGCGATGAATGCCCGCGAGACCGGCTTCCGCAATCTCTATGCGGACTTCGAGAAGAACGCCCAGCGGGCCGAGGAGATGGCCTGGAGTTATCTGGATCTGCTCAAGGGCCCGACACGGGGCACCACGCATTTGCAGACGGGGACGGTACACAGCGGCCTGATCAAGCGGGAGCTGAACGAATGAAGCTGCTGACCAATGGCCACATGATCGCCCGCTCTTTCCGCCGTAAGGCGCAGTCCGTCATGTCGGGTTTCCATCGCGGCATGCGGCGGCTGACCTCGCTGGCCGAGAAAGAGCAGCAGGACCGCCTGAGGGGCTCCAACACGGCTGCGCCTGGCGACTACCCGCCCGTGCCCAACCGCACCGGCACGCTGTTTCGTGGCGCGGGTGCCGAAGCTCGCGGCAGCGCCATCGTGATTTTCAACACGGCTGATCATGCCTTGCCAGTCCATGAGGGCTGGGAGCGCGGCGATATCAGGGTCGCCGGCCGACCGTTCGCGGCGGATGCCGCCCGGCAGGTGGAAGAGCAGGGCACGGCTGTCATGGCCAAGAGCCTGCGGGAGGTCTGGCAATGAGCCTGGATCTGATGCTGGAGCGGGTGAAGACGCTGTTGCCGGAAGATGAGGGCTTGGCCGCCTGGGCCCAACAGCATTTCGGCAAGCCCATCCAGGGCTTCAAGGCCAACAAACCGTTTCAGCAGATCCATAGCAGCGAGCTTCCGGCGCTGTATGTCGTCACCGGCAACGGCCAGAACGCCCTGGAAGTGGGTAACGAGATGCAGCGCCCCGAAGTGACGGTGCCGGTTGCGTTCATCTGGCATGAGCAGGATCCGGAGAAAGCCGTGCAGCAGTCCGCTGAGCTGGTGGACCTCATGGTGCAGGCGCTGATGGTTCGCCCGGAGCTGGCGGACGACGAGCAGGACCCGGCCTGTGAAGAGGCGCATGTTGCCCGCTTCCAGACCGACGCCGGCAACCCGACCGGCCAACCGCGCCACTGGATCCAGTTCGAGATTTCCGCCATCTACGAGGTATTCCAGCCATGAAGAAGCAGGACAAACAACAGGACACGCCGCCGGAACACACAAGCCCGTCGCTGGCCGTCAAGGCCGGTGATGTCATCCGACTGGATCGATCGGGCATTCGTGCCTGCGGTGATTTCCGCGCGGGCGTCGATTACACGGTGGGCGAGGGCAAGGGGCAGGTCTCGCCCGAGCGCGCCCATCGCCTGGTGACGGTCAAGGGTTTTCGCGTGAATCCTCCCGCGAAGGCAAGCAGCACCACCAAGAAGGAGTAACGCACCATGGGTAACAAGCAGGCCCGCGGCTACCGCACAAAGGTGGTGGCCTATGAGCAGGACACACTGAGCCAGATCCCGGATCCGGCCGATGGGCACCGGTTGTTCTTCCGCACCTTCGGGGTGCGCGGGCAGCAGGATCTCGAAGAGAGCGAAACCCTGCGCGGCGTTCGCGGCCGTGCCGAGCCGGACCTGGGCAACAAGAATGTGGCCGGCCCCATGGTTGGGGAGGTGGACGCCGCCAACATTGGCCTGCTGCTCAAACACCTTTTCGGTGAGGTCAGCACCACCGGCGCCGGCCCTTACGAGCACGAGTTCACGGTCAACCAGGAGGGGTTTGAGAAGAGCCTGCTGCTGGAGAAGGACCACGGCTCGGTGATTTCCGGGAGCGGTCGCGTGGAACGGTATCTCGGCTGCCGGGTTTCCACGGCCGAGTTCAACTTGCCGCGCAACGGCTACCCCACCATCAACTGGGACTTCCTCGGCGCGGCTCACACGCTCAACGAGACGCCGCTGGACACCGACCCCACGGACACCGGCTTCACGCCGTTCACCGCTTTCCGGGCGGGCCTGCAGATGAATGACCAGCCACTGGCCAACATCACCGAGCTTCGGGCCACGCTCTCCAACGACCTGGACGACGACCAGTATGTCGTCGGCGGCGAAGGGGAGCGGGTGGATATCCCGGAAGGCTGGTTCCTGGTCAGCGGCCAGATCACGGCCCGCTTCACCAGCGCCGATCTCCTGCAGAAGGCCATTGATGGCGACACCGTTCGCATCGTCGCGTCGCTGTCTCGTGGTGATGGCTCCGGCTCGGCGGGCAACGAGTTCTTTGAGCTGGATCTGGAGAAGCTGCGCTTCCAGCGCAACAGCCCGGAGATCGACGGCCCGCGTGGCGTTCAGATCACCCTTGACTTCCAGGGCTTCCAGGACGGCAGCGCCCTGGCCAAGGCCGTGCTGAAGAACCAGGTGGAGAGCTACTGATCATGTTTGTGATCCGAAAGCATAACGACGTCTGGTGGGAAGTGCCGATCTCCGAGCCGGACCCGGACAACCCCGGGCAGGTTCGGGAAGTGACCTTTGAGGTCAAGTTCCGGCTGCTGAAGCGGTCGGAGCTTGAGGCTTTCAACGAGCGCATTAAGAGCTTCAAGAAAGGCGCTGAACAGGACCGCCTGGCCGAAGAGACGCTGCTCAATCATGTGCTGGATTGGCGGAACGGCCCTCTGGATGAGGACGGCAAGCAGGTGCCGTTCACGCCAGAGAACCTCAAGGCCGTGATGGACCACCAAGTTGCCGCGTGGGCTATCGGCCAGCAGCTGGTCCGTGCCTCCAGCGGGCTGGCCGCACGGGGAAACTCCAAGGCTGGGTGAGATGGTTTGCCGACTCACCCAGCGTGACAAACGCGGCTTATTGCGAGGGGTGTAAGGCCGAGCGGGACGAGCCCTGGTTGTGTGAGGAATGTCCAGCCCAAGAGTGGCTGGCCATTCTGCCGGAGAACGCCGACGCCGCTCGGGTCTTTTATCGCGGCTGGAGGCAGTGGCACATCGGCACGTATGTAACCGGCCAGGGAAAGGACGCTGTTCGCTGCCAGATCCCGATAGCCCCTCGCTTGGAAGGCCTGGAGTCCATCGCCCGCGCGATGGACGTGGAGTGGAACGCGGACCTGCTGGACAAGCTGCAGGTGATGGAAGCCGAACGCATCAAGGTAGAGCGAGAGCGCCGTGACGCAGGAAACCCTTAGAATCCGGGTGCAAGTGGATGGCCAGGGCCGGGTCCGGGCTGATCTGCAGAATGTCAGTGGCGATCTGGAGCGTACCGGCGAGACCGGCCAGCGAGCCAGCCGCGGCTTGATGAACTTCCAGCGGGTACTGGCCACCGTCGGTGCCGGCTTCACCTTGCGTCATGTGATCGACGAGATCGGCGGCTTCGAGCAGAGCATGTCCGGCGTTCGGGCCGTGACTCAGGCCAATGAGCAGCAGATGCAGGACATGCAGGCCCAGGCCCGCGAGCTGGGTGCCACAACGCTGTTCTCCGGCCAGCAGGCAGCGGAGGGTATGCGCTTCCTCGGCCAGGCGGGTTTTGATACCAACCAGATCATTGCCGCGATGCCGTCCACACTCAACCTGGCGACGGCCGCGAACATGGATCTGGCCCGCGCCGCCGATATCTCCTCGAATGTGCTGCAAGCCTTCCGCCTGGAAGCCGCGCAGATGCCGATGGTGGCGGACACCCTGACCGCCGCCGCCAGCACCACCAATACCAACATCCAGCAGTTGGGCGAGGCCATGCAGTTTGTTGGCCCTGTCGCCGCCGCCTTGCAGATTGATATCTCTGAGACGGCGGCCGCCGTGGGCGCTTTGTCCGATGCCGGTATTCAGGGCTCGGCTGCCGGTACCGGTCTCCGCCGGATCCTTTCCAGCCTGGTCAACCCGACGGGCGCGGCGAAAGATGCGCTGAATGATCTCGGCGTGGAGATGGCGGATGTAGATCCCCAGGCAAACAGCCTCGCCGACATCATGGACACCTTGCATGACGCGGGCCTCGATGCCAGCCAGGCGTTCCAGATCTTCGGCCAGCGTGGCGGCCCGGCGATTCTTGAGCTGGTCAACCAGGGCGCGAAGCTGCGCGAGCTCACCGGCGATTTCCGAGATGCCGAAGGCCGTGCCGATGAAATGGCTCAGACCATGGCCGACAACCTGCCGGGCGCCATTCGCGAACTGCGCTCGGCCTTCTCAGAGCTCATCCAGCAGTCCGGCGATGCCGGCCTTAGTGGCGCTTTCCGTGGCGTGACGGAGCGGGGCACCACCTTCCTTCGTGTGATCACTGACATGGATGAGCACCTGAGCGAACGCCAGGAGGGCTATCGCGGCACGATCTTTCTCGCTGAAAACATGAACCTGATTCTCGGCGTGTTGGCCACGACGATGGTAGCCCGCATGACACCCGCGCTGCTGGCCAAAGGCCAGGCGCTGTTGGTCGTTGCCCGTAACGCCAGGATTGCCAGTGGTGCTTTGGCGTTCTTTGGGGGTGTACCGGGGCTTATTGTCGGTGCCGCCGCAGCCCTCGGTATGTGGGCCATGGCGTCTCGAGAAGCCGGCGTCGACACCGAGGGGCTCACGAAGCAGGTGGACCAACTCACTGGCTCGATGGAGAACCTGCGAGAGACCAGGATCCGAGAGGCGATGGAGGAGAACCTTGTCGCCCTCAATGATCTGCACGACGAGTCTGAACGGCTCGAGCGCAGACTTGAGCAGCGTCAGGCTGCTGTCGGTGCGGGCTGGGGCACGGAGGAGCAGGTTGAAAATGCGCGCGATGCCCTGGCTGAAAATCAGCGTGAAATCGAGCAGCTCGAAGAAAACCTGAGGCGCCTGTCGATGGCCGGGGACGAGTCAGCCGACTCGACGGACCGCCAGACCGATGCCGCAAATCGCAATACCCTCAGCACAGAAGGGAACGCCGGTGCCAAGGCGGAGCTGACTGCTGAACTCCAGCGCTACATGAACAACCTGGATGAAGAGATCGCCACCCTGGGCATGAGCCGGGCGGAAGAGATCGCCTGGCGCGGGGAAATCATGGCGAGCAAGGCGGCGACGGAGGAGCAGGCTGACGCGATCCGAATCCGTACCGCGACCCTCATTGCCGGGTTGGGCGCGCAAGACGAAGCAGCGGAGCGTGAACGCGTACTGACCGAACTGCGGAGCGGGGCCGAGTCCACCCTGGCGTCATTGATGACCGCCGAAGAGCGCCACATCCGTCAGCGCCAGCAGCTCCAGGAGGCGTTCGATGCCGGTGTGCTGGACATCGATGAGGAGGAGTTCGAAGCGGCGCTGGAGCGCATGGACGAGAACTTCGAGCGGACCGTCGACAACATGTCGCAGTACGCCATCCAGGGCCAGCGGAATATCCAGAACACCCTGGGCAATACCCTCGAAGAAATGATGAGGGGCAACTTCGACAACATCCTCGACATGTGGATCAACATGATCATCCGCATGGAAGCTCAGGCCATGGCCTCGCGGATGCTTGGACAGGATTCCGGCAGTGGAGGGTTCTTCAGTGCGATCGCCGGCATGTTCGGCGGCGGTGATGAGCCCGAAGTGGACGGCGGCTCTGCGCTCGGCGGCACTGTGCACCGAGGCAGTCTTCGTGAAGTCAACGAGCAGGGCGGTGAAATGCTCTCCGTCGGTGGTCGCGACTACCTGATGATGGGTGGCCGCGATGGCCGCATCACACCCAACCATCGACTGGGTGCCGCCGGCGGCGGCCAGGCCATTTCCGTCGGTGACACCATCATCAACGCCCCGGGCAATCAAGACCCGGCCATGCTCATGCAGCTTGAGCAGAGGCTGGCGGAAGAGCGCCGCCAGACGCTTCGGCAAGTTCAGGATCTGATGGAAGGGAGGATGCTGAATTGATCGTCCCGTTCCCGAACATCCGCCACCCCGGCCGCGCCACCTGGGGCATGGTCGCCAACAACGGCCGCTTCCTTTCCGTTCTGAGCAGCGCCATGCAGGAGATGGTGCGGCCCGGCGCCCGTTATGCCTGTGAGATCGGCTTCCCGCGCTTGCGCGGGCGGGATGGCCAGCTGGTGGAAATGTTCCTCGAGCAGCTTTTGGCCAATGCCGCCTGGACGCGCATGCCCCACTGGGCCTATCAGCGGTATGGCAGCGGCTCAGGCAACCCGGTGGTCGACGGCACACTGGCCGCCGGCAAGATCGTGACGACTCGCGGTTGGTCGGCATCGGCCACCGCCGTGCTGGAACCTGGTGATCTCATCGGCCTGAGCAGCAACGAGCTGTGCCGTGTCACGGCCACGGTGAATGCCAACGCCAGCGGGGAAGCCGAGATCCCTATCGCGAAGCCGCTGCGCACTTTCCCGTCAGACGGGGAGGCCATCGAGATTGAATCGCCGAAGGCCCTGTTCAAGCTGGCCAACGCCAATGAGTGGGACGTGCAGTGGCGTTCGCCCCGCAAGGCCGGCCTGTCGGTTGGCTTCATTGAAGACCCCACCGCCGGAGCGGGCTCATGACGTTCCCTGTGGCCTTCCAGGACGCCGTCATCGGTAACCGCTTCGGCTGGTGCGAGCTGCTGCGTATCGATTTTCCGTCGTTGCTGGCGGCGACCACGACCCATGAGCGTGAGATGGAGCACGAGGGCGTGGTGTATTCGCCCGATGGGTCGTGGGGCGGGATCGATAAGGTGCGCCATACCGATGAGCTCCGGGCGGTGCGCACGGAGGTGGTGCTGTCCGGTGTGGATGCGGACATCCTGCATCAGCTTGAGACCGAGTACACGCTCTGGAGCCGGATCCGCCTGTACTGGTGTGCGCTGGATGTCGACACCTTCGACGTGCTGGGAAGCCCGGTGCTGGCGGGCGACTGGCGGGCGGGGCAGTCGTCGGTGCGGATCGCGCAGGACACGCAGGAGGTGGTGATCTCGGCGGAGTCGATGACCATTCAGCTGCGCCGCCCTTCGATGCTCTCCGCCAGCCCCGAGACCCAGGCCCAGCGCTTCCCCGGTGACACGATCTTCAATGACGTGCGCCACATTCCCGGCCGGGAGATCCGCTGGGCGCGGAACATCACGCGCATTCCAGGTGGCGGCTTCAACGATGCCGGCGAGTTTATCCAGAACCAGCAGGATGCCCAGATGCGATGGAGAACAAAATGATTCGGCGGTCGAACTGGGAGCGCCGCCTGAATGCCTACCTGCGATCCGTGCAGTGCCGGCCGCATACCTACGGCGAGCACGATTGCACCCTGTTCGTGGCCGGGGCCATCCAGGCGATGACGGGCGAGGATCTGGCCGCTGACGTGCGCGGTGAGTACGCCAGCCAGGAAGAGGCATTCGCGCTGATCGATGAGCTGGGCGGCAGTCTCGAGGCTATTTGCCGTGACCGCCTGGGCGAGCCGGTGGCGCCGCTGCAAGCCCGGCGGGGTGATGTCGTGATCGGGCCGTGGGCGGATCAGGGCGGCGACACCCTGGGCGTGGTGCTGGGCGCTCGCGTGGCCACGGTGTGCAATCGCGGCCAGACCCGGCAGATGCTGGGCCAGGCGCGGCTGGCGTGGAGGGTCGGATGAGTAGCAGTAACTCGCGGATCCTCGGCGGCGCGGTGCTGTTTGTCGGCGGTGCTGTCACCGGCAACTGGGGCGTGGCCCGGATGGGCGCGGTGCTGGCCCTGGGCGGCATTCAGGAATCGATGAACGCCGACCCCATGCCGGAGTGGGACTTCAATCAGAAGATCAACGCCCGGGGCGCGACGGAAAAAATCGGCATGTGTTTGGGCGAGCGCCGCCTGGGCGGGGTACAGATTGCGGGGCGCAGTCATTACCAAGAGACGCTGTGGTGGGGTGTCGCCCACTGCTATACGCAGCACGGCGTCGAAGCGATTCGCGATGTGTGGATCGGCGATGAGCGCATCCCGCACGAGGACATCGATGCCGACGGCTATGTGATCGGCGACAGTCGTTTCGCCGGCGTTGTCCGCGTCTGGCGCCGCACCGGCCTCGAGACCCAGGACGAGATCAGCGAGCTGGTCGAAGACGGCCTGCAGGGCTACCCCGGCTGGCAGACCAGCCACAAGGGCAAGGGCGTGGCTTACACGGTAGTCGAGGCCGTCATCCCCGAGAGTAGCGAGGCGTTTGAGAAGGCTTTCCCGCGCGGCTGGCCCGGGCATATCAGCTCGCTGGTGCGCGGCGAGAAATGCTACGACCCGCGCAAGGATTCGACCAACGGCGGCAGCGGCTCAAACCGACTGAACGATCCGGCCACATGGGAGTATACGCGCAATCCGGCGCTGCAGGGTGCGCACTACCTCACGCGCCCGGTGATGCACTGCGGCGGGGGCTTCGGCGCGGACACGATCATCTGGCCGAGCGTGGCGGCAGCCGCCAACCGTTCCGACGAGGACCTGGAGATCCCGGACGGCAATGGCGGCACCACCACCATCCCGCTGTATCGCTGCGATCTCTACTGCGACGCCGACGACCACAAGACCAATATTGAGCGCATCGAGCAAACGATGCTTGGCCGCATTCGCGAAGTACGCGGGCAATGGGTGTTTAAAGCCGGCGGCTATACCGCGCCCAGTGAAGTCATCGACCAGGATTGGCTCGCTGGCGAGATCGAGGTCAAGACCGCCCGGGAGCTGGGCGAGGTCTACAACAGTGTGACGGTCGAGCACGTCTCCCCGAATGACAACTGGGAGTTTGTCAACAGCCTGCCGTTCACCAGCGCGGCTTACGAAGAGCAGGATAACTTCCAGCGCCTGCCCCGCGTGATCCGCGCCGAGGGCATCACCAATAAATACCGCGCACAGTATCTCGCCATTGTCCGCGCCCGCCAGACTCGCGATCAGAAGGTCGTCGCCCTCCAGGCAAACTATAACGGCCTGCTGCTGGAGCAGTACGATACCAACACCTTCGACTTGCCCGACACCGCCATCGGCGGCAACACGTTTGAAATGGTCGACCACACCTGGTCGCCCAACGAACCCGTCTCGCTCCTTTTTCGCGAGCACAGCGAATCCGTCTGGACTGTCACCGCCGCTGACCTCGAAGAGATGGAGGACATCCAGACCCCGGTGGTGCCGCCCGAAGAAGTCCCGCCGCCGACGAACGCTACCGTGACCAGCGTGGCGGACGGCATCGAGTTCGCGGTCGACACCCCCAACCCATTGCTGTGGGACAACCTCCGCATCCAGATCGCGGACGACAGCAGCGGCAGCCCTGGCACATGGCAGGACGCGCCACTGCAACGCTCGGCGAGTTACCACCACCCCGATACAACCGGCGCGCTCAAATGGTTCCGCGCTCGATGCGAGGCCTACGGCTCCGACCCCAGCGACTGGACCGAGCCCGTCAGCAGCCAGGGCAAGACCGTGGCCGACGGGGCGGACAACACGGCGAATCACACCGCCGGGCGCGGTGTGAACATCATGCCGGCGCGCTACAGCATTTTCAGCGAGCGGGTGTTGCCGCCTCATGCGGGAGCACGCGTTAATGCGAACCTAGAAACCTACCGCAGCCTGCGCGACATCTCGGCTAAATACGGGCAGCGATTCCTGTACCTCACTAAAACCGAAAGCGATCAGACGTCATTCTTTTGGTTTACACCGGCCACCGGCGACCACAACATCCCGGTGTCGCCGAATACCACGTATATTTTCAGCGCTTATTTAAATCGAGAGGGCAGCGGGAATGGGTCTGTCCGCCTTCGGTGGAAGGACGATGAGGGTTCGACGGTGTTTGCCAACCTCTCAGTGTCCGCAAGCACTGGCAGCTGGCCTCGTTACACCGCCACGCTCACCACTGGCCCCAATACAACGGAAATCAACATAAACCTGCGGATGGATGCGGATTCCTTTACGAGCGGGGGCCTCTATCTGGATGGGGTGATGCTCGAAGAGCTCGTCGGCAACGACGAGACCCCCAGCGAGTTTGCGTTCCCAACCGTCTCCATCGGCGGCACGGCCCTGCCCATCAACGATGGCCGCCTGACCGACATGCGCGGCATGATGGCGCTGCTCGGCTTTAATAGGAGCCCCGCGCTCCAGAATGAATACCCCATCAGCAGCGTCGACGACGGCTCATCCGTCACCATCACCGTCGGCTCACACACCCGACGTGGTGGCTCGGCCGGCACCGTCAGCTACGGCAGCGGCGACATCTCCGGGCTGAGTTATGAGACCACCTACTACATCTACTGCAGCGATCCCGATTACCAGGGCGGCTCAGTCGCCTACCTCGCGACGCAGACTGTGCAAGACGTCGTGGCCGATGACGGCAATGTTTACGTCGGCGGCCATGTGACGGTCGGCGAAGGTGGCTCGGGCGGCGGCAGTCCGCCCGATTGCGTCTGCGTCGATGCCTGGGTCAGAGAGGACTTGCAAGCCGGTGATGTGCGCATCGGTGACCGCCTCTGGGATGTGGTGGATGGTAAGCGCATCGAGCGCGAGGTCATTGCTGTGCGCCGCTCACCTGAGCCCGTGCGCTGCATCCGCCTCACGACCGAACGCGGACATCAGCTCACGCTCTCGCATGCGACCGCGATCAAGATCGACGGGCACAAAGGCCCCGGCCGCTATGTACCTGCCGGTGCCCTGCGGGCTGGCGATCACACCGTGACGATCTGGCACAACGGCCAAATCATCTGGGACCGCATCACCGCCGCCGACCCCGATCTGCGCGAGTATGTCGCGCACATCAGCGTGGGCGGTCATGAGTACCTGGCCGGCGACATCCCCGGTCGCTGGGTGCTCAGCCACAACAACGACGAAATCAAGCCGTAGGAGGCTGCAATGGATATTGAGCCGGTAAGCAATCTGGACCTGCCCGACGGCGAGCACGTCTGGCAGGTAGGTGATCAACACTACGTCCGCACCCGCACGGTGCGCGTCGGCGACGACCCGGACAAGGCCGCGATCATGGTCAGCATCAAGATCCAGGCCTGGTGCTGCGACGAGAACGGCGAGCCGATACTCGACGACGAAGGCCACCGCAAGGCCCTGGTCACTCGCACCAAGGGGATCATGAAAGACAAGATCGCCGACGAGACCATTGCCGTCTCCGAGGAAATCACCGACCTCACAACGGAGGCCATCGCCCGCTGTCGAGCTAACTGCGTAGTGTATGACGGCCTCTTTGCCCACCTTCCGGTCGAAGGTGGTGAGGTCGAAGAGGAGGACGCGGAATGAGCTTCCGTGCCCGCCTCATCGTCTGGCGCGAGGTGCTGGCCGCCCGGCTGATGAGCCTTGCCATCCTCCGGCCCGAAGGCACGGAGGTAATCAGCACCGTGGCGGCGGCCGCATTGGCTGTGCCCGTGCTGCGCGATCCAACGATCCTGGCGATGGCCAAGCAATACGCCGGTGCGCTGGGCTTCTGGGGGGCGACAACCTGGGCGTGGCTACTACTGGCCGTCAGTGTCGCTCAGGGCGCAGCGCTGCTCGCTGATGACCGCGTCATGCGTCAATGGGCTGCCGCTGGCGCCGCTCTTTTGTGGGGCCTGTTCGGCGGCCTGATTGTCTTCATTCAGCCACCCGCTGTGGATGGCTGGGCCTACCTCACACTGGCTGTGGGCAACGCCTGGGCCGTGTGGCAGCTGCACTACCACGACGGGGGAGGCGATGCTTGAGCATGCCGAGCCGATCACTTATGTGCTTATCGCAGCCGGCAGTGTTGTCGTCACCCTGGTGGCGCAATGGTCGCGTGGCGAGGGTACCTTTCGCCGCGACCTGCTGGAGCGGATCAAGGGCCTCAGCAAGGCACTGGCTCAGTGCCAGGACCGGTGCGACCGGCTGCAGCAACAGAACACCGAGCTGCGCCTGGATAACGGTCGGCTTGAAATGGAAAACGAAACCCTGCGCGCCGAGGTCACGGCGCTGAAGACAGACCAGGAGTAACAGCATGAGCCTCAATAAATGCACCGTCTCAATGACGGTCTACGCACAGAATGGTGAGCCCTTGCCGAACGCCCGGGTGCGATTCTCGCTGTCGCGGGATGATCGCGATGAGTCGTTCGTCGCGCCCAAGCCCGTCTATGAGGAAGCGGACGGCAGCGGCAACCTAAGCACTGACCTCTGGCCCAATGAGCGGGGCGATCGCTCCAGTTATTATCGCGTGACCGTCTACGACATGGACCTGAGAAAGCAGTGGGAGACTCGCATCCAGGTGCCGGACGAGTCCAGCGCCGATTTCCACGACATTGAGCTGGACGATAAGGTCCACGTCACGCCCACCGCCGCCCAGCAGGCCGTGGCCGATGCGCAGGCGGCGGCCAGTGAGGCCGGTGATTCTGCCGCCAGTGCATCCAGTGACGCAGCCGATGCCGAGCAATGGGCCAAGTCAGCCCAAGCCGCCGGCAATGTGTACGACTCCACCAGTGCCGGCCTGTCCGCCACCGATGATGGCGACTATTTCATCGCCCCGGACGATGGCCGCCTCAAGCTCTGGCGCAATGACAGCGGCAGCGCCACGGAGATCTTCGAATATCTCAGCCCCGGCGATGTGAATACGGATCTGGTACAGCGTGACATCGGCACCGCCAGCGGCGACGCTCTGGGCGGCGAAAGCCTCACCGCGCACGGGGGGACGATTCCGCAGGTGGATCGAAACGAAGTGATTGGCGTATCGGGTGGATGGAGACTTGAGCCAGTAAGCTTTGCGTCTAATCAGGACTCGGCGGCAATCACAATAGGGAACAGGCAAAGTAATGCGTGGGATTACGCATTTAAGCTAAAATCAACACCTGACGGTTCACACTGGTTTGAGGTGTTGAGTACGGCTGATGAGCGGCAGGTGCTTGCGTGGAGGCGGGGCGGTGGCGAAATTTTTGGGGTGTGGAATAAGCCCGAGTCTAACGCACGGCCCGATGCAGTTTATAACTTTGATATAGGAGGGAGCGCGAACGCCGACGAACTCTACGAAAAAGGCAACCGCGTAGTGACCGACTATGTATTCGACGCTGAGCTGGATGGCCAGATCGACTACGACCACTACGACGCTTTGATCGGCGAGAAAGAGGTCGAGATCGACGAGGGAGAAGAAGAGGCGGAGGAAGAAATCGAGGTGACTGAGACCTCGACTGAGGTGCGCCACGATTGGGACGAAGAAAAGCAGGGCTATGTCCGCAGGAGCGTTCGAGTCGAGCGGCCGGTGATGACCGATTACCCGGTCTATGACGAGGCCGGAAAACAGGTCGGCACCCGCCTAGGCAAGAAGGTCGAAAAGAAGCCGGTCAAGCGCCGCAAGGTGCGGATCGAAAAGCAGAAGCAGCGCCACGAACCTGCCCGCCGGTTTGAACTCGACGAACTAGATCCCGCCACCTTCGCCGAGAAGTGCAAGCAGACCCGCAAGCTACCCGCCATGGAGCGCTGCGAGGACCGCTGCGAAGACGGCAAGCGGCCCTCCATCGGCAACACCATGCAGGCGCTGCTCGAAACCTGCGAGGTCTATGCCGTGCACATCGAGAAGCTGGAAGCGCGGATTACGAAGCTGGAAGGGAAGACCGATGCGGATCATTGAACGCCACCTGCCAGCCTTCTGCTACCGGGATGCGCCACTGAATCCCGAGGGCCTGATCGTCCACTGGATCAGCGTCAATCCCGATGCGCCCGAGCTGAATGCCGAGAGCGTTGCCGACAGCTACGGCGTGGACGACATCTGGAACTTCCTCGTTGAGCTGAACCGGCCCGGGCCGGAGAAAGGCCCGATCTGGAAGCCGATGGACGGCGGCCGCCTCTGGGGTAGCTACCACTACCTTATCAGCCGCGCCGGCGACATCTACCAGCTCGTGCCGCCGAATCGCCAGGCCTACCACGCTGGAAAATCCGAATGGCGCGGCCGCGTGAATTGCAACGGCTGGACCCTGGGTGTCGCCCTTGCCGGTGGGCGCGATGACGACTACGAGCCTGCGCAGTATGAGGCCCTGGCCTGGCTCACATCTCACCATGGGCTCGGACCCTGGGCCACGGCCGGCCATGACGAGGTGGCCATACCCCAGGGCCGCCGGCAGGACCCGGGCCGCCAATTCGACTGGCAGCACTTCCGCCATCTGGTGCGTCAGGAGGCCGCATGAGCGACCACCCCGACCCCTCCCGCCTCTGGCGACAGCGCCGCCGCATGGCTTGGCTGAGCCTCTCCGTACTGCTGATCGCCGCCCCTGTCCTGCTGTGGGCGCTACCGACTGACACCCTGGCCGAAGCCCAAGCCCTCATCCGCTTCTGGCTCGGCTGCCTACTGCTGGTCGTCCTGGCCTATGTCGCCAACTGCGCCGTGGAGTCCGGCCTGTCGATCTGGAAAGGAGGACCGCCCCGATGATCCAGAAGAAAGCACTCATCGCCACCGGCACCGCCCTGCTCATGCTGGCCAGCGCCCTGGCATGGACGCTCCACGCCCTCGGCAACGCGAGAGAGGAATCAGGCCGCCTGGAAAGCGAGCTGGCCCAAGCCGTGGCCGCCAACGAAAGCAACCAGCTGACCATCGACGAACTCGAACAAGCCGTCAGCGGACTCAGAAGCCGCAGGCTAGCCGAACAGGCGAGGGCGGATGCCATGGACTTGGAGCTGCAGCAGCAACGGCAAGCCACCGCTGAACGCGTACAGACCCTGCAAGACGAGATGGACCGAGACCGGGAGACCGACGATGCGTATCGAGACTGGGCTGATCGCCCTCTGCCTGACACTGTCGCTGACCGCCTGCGCCGGGCCGGAGGTCGTAACGGAGACCCGGACAGTTGAGATCCCGGTAGAGACCTACCGCGACCTGCCCGACGAGGCCCTGGCCGAATGCCCCACGCCCCCGGCCTGCTTGGCCGTACTCACCAACGCCGACCTGGAGCAATGCGCCGTGCTGGCCCTGGCCGCACTCAGTCAATGCGACGGGCAGATCACGGAAATCCGGGAGGTTCAGGGGGAGGGGGTTTCGAAGTAGGCTAGGGCGCCGGGGGCGTCAATCACTTCGTGTTTCACCATCTCGTGAAGGGTACTTAGAGCCGAGTCGACCCGACTCTCAACTACGGTCTGATCCGGGTGGCATATCTCTTTCATGCACCCGATGATGTGATTCCTGCCCAATTTGAACAGTATCGTCTTGTCATCAGATACAAGATTGCGTTCTTGCAGCTCCCCGAATAGTGTTGCGAGCGCCTCCCATAGAGCGATTCTTGGCACCGGCCCCGATTCGGTTCTGGCGGATTCAATGAAGTCCAGTATGGTCTTCACGCGGTCCTTCGGTTCGAGTTGATAATATCCGTCGTCGCGTCGCATCCCTTCATCCTTTTGCTTCTTGCCTGCATCGCGCAGCAGATCTTCCCGCATCCAAAAGGTGCGAAGCTCGATTCCGTCAACAATCTGGACGGAATACCAGGGGCCATCCGCACGAAGCTCCCTGTCAATGATGACGGCAGGGGAGGGCGGCAGCATCCCCTGCCATGCCCAATCACCGGTCAGAGTAACGACCTGATCATCTATGTCAAAACGAAATTGGCTCATCCCTTCCTCCGCCTTCAGCATCCACAGGCTCGTCACAGTAGGCGCGCAGCTGGCTCATAATATCCGGGTCCAACTCGTACCCGAGTTCACCAGCGTGGCGCTCCATGACATCCACAGGGTGGTCGCTTGGCTTTACGTCGCTCATCCCTTCCTCCTTTCTTCACAGCGATCCGGGCGGTTCAGGGGGAGGGTGGGTCTTGAGCGGGAATCAACTCAGACCAATTCGCCGGGCCGCTCCGGGTCCAGCGCATGTGATAGCTGCGGTCCGGTTGCCGCCGGAACTGTAGCCACGCCCCACAATCGCAGAACCCGTCAAATTCGCTCACATCGTCAGGCGAAAGAAACTCGCCATGGCAGGGCCCATCATGGCTCTGGAAGTTGCGGATGTCTGCCCCGCAAGATGGGCAGTCGCAGGAGTAGCGCACCCAGTCGAACATGCTCATCCCTTCCTCCGTAAGTCAGCCATTCAGGACTCGGACTGATCCGCCGCGCAGCACAGTGCATCAGCGCACCGATCCATCTGCTCATTCGCCGGCGGCTTGCCACCGTAGTGGCGGATCACACCCTCCAGGCAGCAGCGCAGCATCCAATCCCTGACCGCCTGCGGCACCGGCCGCTTGCCTGCCCGCCACTCATAGAGTCGCTGCACGGCGTGGTGGGTGCCCAACGCCTCGTTGAGCGCCACCGTCGCTGATTTGGCATCGCCGATGCAGTCGATGTAGCTCTGGATTAAGTTGCGGGGTTTGCTCACTCCACACGCTCCCGCTCATCATCCGGCAGGTGGCGGTAGATATTATGCCGCTTGCCCGTCACTTGTTTGGCCTTTTGCGCCTCCTGGCGTGCGGCGTGTATCGTGCCGCGCATCGTAGTCCATGCTGTGCAGCCCGGGACGCGGATGTCGTAGGTGTTGGTGCCACGATTGGGGTGATTGCTCATGGTACACATCTCCTTCATAGAGCAGCCCCGACCGGAGCCGGGGCGTATCAGTGATTAGCGAATTTCCAGCCCAGCCGTGCGCAGCTGTTCGCGGAGCTCGGACTGCGTGGAGCCATTGGCACGGCTCAGCTTGCCGTCGATGCGCACAGCCGGCAGTTCTTCTCCGTCCCGAATAATGCTGTCGGGGTGGATCCGGAGATAGCCGATCGGGCCATAGCCGACGATTACACTTTCGCCGTCGCGGCTTTCGCTGGCCTGATCGCCAATGGCTTCCATGATTTGCTCGATGGTGGGCTCGATGTTGCTCATGGTCATTCTCCTGCCCCTGACTCCCCGAGGCGCGGGTGGCGGTGTGCCGCCGTTTCCTGAACTGTTGAATCCATTATAGTCCCATATATGGGACATTGCAAGGGGATGGCTGCACCGTTCGTCGGGAAATAAAAAGCCCCGCCCCACGGCGTAGGGCAGGGCTGGCTCTCCACGCCAGTCAGCTCAGTCGCCCAGGCCCATGATTGTCGGGCCCATCATCCGGCCGGACGGGACGCCTGTCACGTCTGGGTCATTCAGCTGAATCGGTACGCCTTGCACCGACCAAGGCTCGGCCCGATTGGTGCAATCGTTGCTGTTATTGTCCCAGTAGCTATAAGCCTGGAAGTTACTCCAGCCGCTGCCCGCCGGCACCATCCAGTAATTTTCCGGGTCCTCACCGAACGGATCCGCATCCGTCCGCTGCCGGAATACGTAACCCTGGGCCGCGCCCGCCGTGCCGATCTCACGGATATATGGCGACCCCTGGCAGTCCGGCGCATCGTACTCAATCTGCCCGACACGCCCGATAGAAATCTCCACGGCCTCTGCTCGGGCCGGCAACTCAAATAGGTAGCCCTCGTTGCTCACCACCTCATACGAGCTGGACCGGCGAAACTCCTGCTGTGGCAAGTGATGCACCGCCTGGCCAACATCGACCGGCTCACCCGCAGCCCCAGCCGCACTCACCAGCCCGGCAGCCGCACCGCCAGACCCAGCACCGCCCACCCGGACGCGCGTCAACGGCCCCGGATGAATACCCTGTTCAAGCGACGTCACCCGATCCTCGAGATCCGCCACCTGATCCTCCAGCGCCACAATCCTCGCCTCATCCCAGTCCGACCCACCATCCGCCGAACTCGACGAAAAACAAGCCACCACGCTCATCGCCATCATGGCCAGCACGGTAATGATCATCGCATTTCGCATATTCGCTTTCATCGATCCTTCTCCTTTGTTGCTCCCTGGCATAAAAAAACCCCGACGGCTACCAGTATAGCCATCGGGGTTCGTTTTGCATGAGACTGGGGTTTCAGGTTCAGCCAACAGAAATGATCTTGGCCCGGGTGATCTCGTCTCGAACTCGGCGGAAATTCACCGCCAGCTTGATGGGCTTCTTCTCGAAAACCGCCGCCTGGAGCTGCTCGATGCCGGCCATCGCCACCTGGGAAATGTCGGTGGTTGCAGTAAACTCCTGGCCGTCGTCGGTCTTTTTAACCCGCAGCTTCAGGGAGGAGTCTTCGGTGCTGCTGTCGACGAGATGAACCCGGAACTCGCCATCAATCCTGTCATCGATGCCCGCGGTTCTGGGCTCGCCCGCGATTCGCCGCGCCTGGTGGCCGGTAAGGCGGATCTCCTCTCCAATGAGAACTTCATCCGCATCCTCAACCGCTCGCAAAAGCTGCGAGCGGAACTGGTTTACGCTTGACTGGAGGTCTCGCTCGATCTCATTCCCCTGCATGGCCTCGTGCAGGATTCTCATCCGCTCGGTTTCCTGCTTAGACATTTCCAGCCGATGATCGAGCTCTTTGAGATCCGCCTGATGGCTGAGGTAACTCTTGTACGCTGTGACGCCGCCGATCACTAGCGCCAATCCTAGCACCACTATTGTGACCTGCTTGCCGTCCATCTTGGTCCTCATGTCTTCCCAGATTTCCTTAAGCCCATCGCCCAGCTCAATATTGAGCAGCGAGGACCCTTCCTCTACATGTACGACAATCTCAAGCTTTTGGCGTTCTTCTTTTCGGAGGTTTCTGCCATCACCTTTACCGTAGGCGGCTTTGGCATAGCTTGCGTAAACAGCGCCCTGAAGATCAAGGATGGGCTTCATCAGGCTTGTGGTGATTGTAGACCGATAACGATCACCTTTCACCCTCAACTGGATAGACGGCCACCCGCTCAGATCCAGATGAACGTCTCGTGCCTCGACGGGGGAGTCCGGCCACTTTAGCGCCTGCTCAAATGCCCTCCAGGCATCTTCCTCTGATTCAATCTTCAGTAGTTCGGGGTTCATTCAGATTCCTTTATCCAGGCTGGGTGTCTCGGCAATTGCTCCCGCTGGTGTCCCAGCGCGACCTAAGTTGCGTCACTGAATCAGGTGTTCGAGGCGATCAATCGGAACGCGTCGAAGCGGTCTTCACCGCGCCAGAAGTCGCCGCTAGCAGCGTCCTGCTCACCTGCTGGACACAGGCCTTGCACGGCATTTTCGGTTTCTCGGGGTAGTTGCCCGGCGAGGTCGTATTGCCCTGGCAGGCTGATGTGGGCGTAATACTGATCCCGAGCGAAGCGAACATCGGAGACTTCCCAGCCGAACTCGAGTACGGCCGAGGTTTCGTTCAGATGACTGGCGATCTTTTCCTCCGGGCTTCCCCCGCAGCCCGCCAGCACAGCACAAACAACGAGGATGGGAAGTTTCTTATCCATAGCCACTCCCGATCTGGGTGAAATATTCTAGGATTCAATCAGCTCCAGCAGCGCTCTCTGTTTGGCCGCGGGGAGCCCTCGAAACGCCAGCAGGAGCCGCCGCTCCTCATCGCCAAGGCCCGAATAACTGCCGGCTTCATCCTTGACGTAGCTCCGCGCCTCCAGCCCCCGTCCGGTGGCTAGCCATTCGTATTCGACGTCGAGAAAGCGGGCCAGCTCTGCGAGCCGCGCTGACTTGGGGGTGGCCAGATCCTTTTCCCATTGGAAAACCGCACCTTTCGTCACTTTCAAGGCCTTCGCGACCGTGTCCTGCGTCAGCCCCGCCCGATCCCGCGCCTCCTTTATGCGGCGCCCTATGCTCATCTCCGCAAGGATAGTGGGACTGTGATTCCGGCGAAATAACAATTCCCCTTGACTTCCGGGAATAGGAATACTAGCCTTTCTTGCATAGTGGTTCTGATATGAGGCGTTCACGGCATGAAACTAAGGGAATGGCGCGAAAAGATGGGGCTGAGCCAGCGGGAGTTGGCTGAACGCCTCGGTCTGACGCACGGCGCGGTGTACCAGCTGGAAAAGGGTTTGATTCATCCCAAGGCTGAAACAGCCCAGCACATCGTGGCGGAGACGAACAAGGAAGTCTCCTACGAAGACCTCTACGGCCCGAAAGCCGCCGCTTAAAAGGGAGCGCTGACCATGCGATTGATCGGCTACATCCGTGTGAGCACCGACGAGCAGGCGAGGGATGGGCATTCGCTCATGACGCAGCGCCGTCAGATTGAGGCGTTCGCCGGTGCTCAGGGTGACGAGATAGTGCATTGGGTTTCGGATGAGGGCGTCAGCGCGAGTAAGCCGCTTGATTCGCGCCTGGGCGGCGGTCGTCTGATTGAAGATATGGAGACCTTTGATGCCGACGGCGTCATCGTCCAGCGCCTTGATCGTCTGTTCCGCCTGGGTGTGGATGCCATCACCACTGGCACCTGGTTCCGGGAGCAGGGTAGGGCGATCAAGTCCGTCTCCGAGGGTATCGACATTTCCACCCGCGCCGGGTGGCTTTCCTTCTTCATGCTGGTGGCGGTGGCCGAGAACGAGCGGCTGACGATCTCCGAGCGGGCCAAGGAAACCAGCGACGCCTTGCGTGAGCAGGGCAGGGTGTGGGGCCCAGTGCCTTATGGCTGTGTGGAAGTGGATGGCCGCGTCTATCGCGACCCGGCGGCCTGGGCGCTGCGTGAGCAGATCGTGGGCTGGAAGCAGACCATGAGCTATCGCGCCCTGTCGGACCATCTTCGCGCCCACAACATCCCCTCGCCGGCGGGCAAGAACCGCTGGAGCATTTCGACGCTTCGCGCTGTGGTCATGAATCACCATGACTACGAGTCTATTCCGCCTCTCCCCGAGGATCACGAAACGGAAGTTTCCGGGGAGGTGGCCGATGCGTAAGCACACCGATTTCAAATGCGGGGTAGAGCAACTGGAAGCTCGGCGGTCTCATAAGCCGCAGGTTGTGGGTTCAAGTCCCACCCCCGCTACCAATTCCCCCGAGGCCGCCTGCCGGGCTCTGCCCTGTGAGTCCCCCTCCCTGGCAACAGGGCAGGGCGGCAATGAGTGCGCCCGCCCAATGGCAGCGACCGGCAGCGCTGCCTTGGGCGTTTATTCGAGAGGCGAGAAAGCCGCGCCAATGAAGCGCCGCCAGGGTAAGACTCGCAACCAGAACCCCGTCATGGCCCGTGTCCACCGCGACATCGCTCGCCAGAACAGGAAGAAGCCACACCAGGGCCCAAAAGAATGCGCTCGGCGTCTCAAGAACATCCAGCGCGGCATGGAGAACGCGCCGCTGATGACAGCTGACAAGAAGGCGGCGTGATGTTGGGGCGGGACTGTGATGGCAAGCCGCTGTATCCGGGGGACGTGGTGATGTTTTTGCCCGACGATCCCGAGAACCCAATGCATAAGCATGCAGTGGGCCTGGAGGGGACCGTTGAGTGTGTGTGCCCCCATTCACAAATGAGCCCTGATTTCAAACCGGGGATTTGGGTGATTGTTCACTTCTCCGATCGCCAAAACCGGTCCGCGGCATTGGACCGCGCCCTCAAGAAGATCCGTTCCGGCAAGCAACCGACCACCACCTGGGAAGAGATCAAGAAAACCACCGGCGGCTGGACACCGACGGTAACCGATAACGAAAAGGAGGCCGCGTGAGCATTCGCCAACAACCGCACTACGCCCACGGCATTCAGCCGCTCGAGTATATGGAGAGCCGATTCAACCAGAAGGAAATGCGGGGCTTTCTGGCCGGCAATGTTATCAAGTATGTCTCGCGCTTTGCGCTGAAGGATGGCGTGAAGGATCTGCAGAAGGCGCTGGATTACCTGGAACGGCTGATCCGCCATGAGGGTGGCTGCCCCGATTCGGATCGGACGGCGGACTTTAAGAGGTTTAAAGACGCCCACCCGCTCGCGCCTGGGATCTACATATGCGGCCTCACTAATGGCGGCTTGGCTCCAGCGTTTTGGAATGGCAAACAGTTCAGCGGCGACCTGCCGGTGGGCGTCACGGTGAGTTGCTTCCTTCCGGTCCGCTTGCATTCGGCCCCAGACCTTGCCGCCAAGGGGGCTCGTCATGATTGAATCCCGCGCCAACACACTCTGGCGGCATGTCCACGCCTACATCCGCGAAACCAGCACGAGCTGGCCGAGCTTCGCCACGAGCGTGGCCCGGCTGCACAACAGCACCGTGCCCGAGCCCCAGCGCCGGGTGCATTTCCATGTGGACGAGCGCGGCAAGGACCCTTACGACGCTGCCCGCCTGGATGCGCAGATTCTCCGGCGCATGGAGGAGAGCGGCGAGCTGCTGGCGGATCTGGAGGAGGCCATCGTCTGCGCAATGCCGGAGGACCGGCAGGACGCGCTGCTGCAGGATCTCTGCCGCCGCTACGGCCTGTTGGCCGCGCCCATCCCCTTGCATGGCTGCGAAGGCACGGCCGTGAGCCTGGCGGATTTCGTCAAGCGGACGGGCAAGGCCATCGAGGCCCTGGCACCGCTCCTGGACGGCGGCAAGATCATAGGCAAGGACGAGGCCCTGGCTGAGGAAGCGCTGGATGAAATCGACGGGCTGATCGCGGCGGCCACCACACTCCGCGCCCGCACGAAACGGGTGGCGCCTGAGCGCGTGATCTGTGCCGAGCGGGCCCGCGCACGGAGGAGGGCGTCATGAGAGGGCAGACGGTAATGACGGCGGATTCCGCCCGGCTGGTATGCGCGGTCCGCCTCCAGCTCGGCATGGTGGCCAGCCTGGATGATCTGGCCCACGCGCCGAGACTGAATGGCTGCGTATGGGAAATGTGGTGTGACGGGCGTTATATCCGCATGACGGATCTGCTTAAGGACACCGCCACGCCTGGTCGCGCTATCGATTGGCCTATCAGCAGTTCCGACGAGCTGCTGGGTGAGCGCCGCCGCGCCGAAGCGGCCTGAACAAAAAGCCCGGCTCTGGCGGCCACCAGAAACCGGGCTGAGATCACAACGAGATGCGAAGTGACAACGGAGAGTATAGCCATGCCCCAGACAGCCAGCAACTTGAGAGTGATACGAGCACCCAACGACGTGGAGCTCAGAGCCTGGCGGCGGTGGTTTCCGCGGCGGCCGCTGGAGTTCTTCGTGGGTCGTTATTGCGAACACGGCGGTTTCATCGCCTACCCGGGCGGCCGTCTCGGACGGCTGCCCCTGGAAGATCAGCCCCGGCCTGTGCCGGCCCCCGGCCCGACAGGAGGTGACGCCGCATGATTACCCGCTGCTACACACGCCAGATCGGCCGGCGTACCGACGAAGGCCTGGTCATGATGTTCCCGCCCGCCGGCGCCTCCAGCCAGCCGAAGATCGGCATCACGCTGGGCGACCACACCGTGGTCCAGATCTCGAGCGAAGAAGCCGAGGAGGTGGTGCTGTACCTGCGCCAGGTCACGAGCGCCCATGACAGCCCCGGCCCCGATGTGCACATCCCGCTCGGGTCTCGTGGCGTCTGGCTGGTTATAGGCCCGGCCCGCGCTTACCGCTTGCGCGTGGCGCTGGATGATGTGCTCGGCCATCTGGCCGCCGCTCAACTCGCGGAGGCAGCCAATGGATAAGATGATCCCGTTCCACGCTCGCCCCGTGGCCCAACCCGGCGAATTGACCCTGCTCTGCCGCCGTTACCTGCAGCGCCTCCAGCGCCGGGGCCGGGCCGAGGAGACCCTGCGCGCCTACAGCTGCGACCTGGGCCAGTTCGTCGGCTGGTGCCAGCAGCGCGGCCTGCTTACGGCCACCGCCGTCGGCAGTCGCCACATCGAAGACTGGCTCGACGCCCTGGTGACCGGTGAGGGCATGACCCTGCGCACCGCCGCCCGCAAGCTCGAGACCGTCCGTGGCCTCTATAAATATGTGTGCGCCCAGGGCCTGCTCGAGCCCCACGCCAACCCAATGCACCAGGTGGACCCGCCACGCTACCACCACGAGCCGGTGATCGCGCCGCCCGCCCGGGAGATCGAGCGGCTGATCGACGCCATCGACACCCGCACACCCATGGGCCTGCGCGACCGCGCCATGCTGATGCTGCTCTACGACGCCGCCCTGCGCTGCCAGGGCGTGGTCTCGCTCGACCTCTACCGCCCCGACGCGACCCGCCGCTGCCAGGTACAGCCGGACGGCCTCATCTGGTACCGCGCCAAAGGCGGGCGCCTGGAGCAGGGCCTCTGCGGCGAGGCCACCCTGGAAGCCGTGAACGACTGGCTGGCTGTGCGCCGCCACTACACGCGCTCGGCCGTGCCCACCGAGGCCCTGTTCATCAACCGCACCGGCAAGCGCATCCGGCGCCAGACCATCTACAACCGCGTCAAGGCCCTGGGCGAAACCCACGGCCTCCACGGCCTGCATCCCCACATGCTGCGCCACCGCCGCCTGGGCGATCTCTACGACAAACTCGACGCCCGCGCCGCCGCCGATGTCGCCGGCCACACCGACCCCGCCACCACCATCCGCACCTACGGCAGCGTCAGCCGCCAGCGCCTGCGTGAACGCGTACAGCGCGAGTGCCCGGTGGGGGTTGAGCAGAGGAGGGCCGGGTGATGCGGCCACGACTTTTCTCATTCGATGAGTGGGCTGAAAAACGCTTTCAGGTTGCATGCGCCAACCGCGAGGTGCTGAGGTGCGGTTCCTGTGACGGATTCGGAAAAGTCGAAGAGGTATGTCATTGCTGTGGCGGGGAAAAGGAAAGCACCTGCAGCATTTGTGAGGGTCACGGCGCCATTGAATTTGAGCCAGGAATGCTTGGGTCGGCGCGGGATTATTTCACGGGTCATGACTATCAGAAGGACATCCTCTCTGATCTCGGCGCGTTCTCCGAATGGACTGGGCGTGACTTGCCCGGCTTGCTGGTGGAGCTTGGGTGGGCACCATTCTGTGAGATTTATGGACGCGAGATAAAGCTTGGCGATTTCTTAGGCCGGAGGGTGGCTTGATGGCAAACCAACCCGACCTCTTCACCCCACGCCAACGCCCCGGCCAACTCACCCCGGCCGAGATCCGCCGCCGGCTCCACGAGCCCCTCGGCGATCCGGCCCTGGCCGATAAGCCCCGCGGCTATTGCCGGGGCTACAACCAGGTTCGCTTCCGCACCCAGCTCCAGCAAGGGAGGCCGGCATGAAACAGCAATGCGAAGTCCTGCTCAAGGCCCTCAAGCGCGGGCCCATGACCACCAAACAGATCCGCGACACGCTCGGCATCGGCATGCCGGCCACGCGGGTGTTCGATCTCAAGCAGGCGGGCTATGACATCGTCAGCAAACGCAAGAAGGTCAAGACCCGCTACGGCAAGACCCAGGTGGCCGAATACCACTACCTCGGCCGACTCAGCGAGAGCCAGAGAAACAGCCAGGCCGCATAACAGCGAAACGCTCGCAAGGAGATTAGTCATGAACACGACAGAGCTTCATAACCTCGAGGGACTATCCGGTGTTGTTGAAGCGCCGATGGTCCATTCAGTAGACGCCGCGATGGCGGCGATCGAGTCACACGGCGTCTGTGTCGGCCCGGGCTACGAAGGCGCGCTCTTCGCCTGGCGTGGTGACGATGGTGTCTTGAGGTCCAGGTTCATGTGTCATATGGCGGAGCTCTCTTTCGAAGAGCACCACGACGCCAACTCTCTGCGGTCGTGGCTGGAACACTGGGTTCCTCAGATGACCGAGGCCGCCCCCGCCGCCGAATGAGCTTCCGCCGTGTCGGCCACCGGCAGTGCCCGCGCTGCGGCTTCTGGTTCGAGAAGTCCGTCAAGCACTGCCCAACCGACGGCGTCAAACTCGGCCGCCGCCGAAAACCGCGATGGGAAATGACGCCCGAGAGAATCAAGCGCGTCCACGCCATCGCCCTGGGCCGAAAAGGCCTGAGCTACGAAGACTACAAACTGCGCCTCCGCCAGTACGGCGTCGACAGCAGCAAAGACATGGACGAAAAGACATTCAAGCGCTTCATGCACCACTTGAAAGCGCTACCGGACAGACCGAGGAGGTCGGCGTGAATGATGAAAGGATTTGGGCAAAGGAGCAATTCCTTGAGCATGTGAAAGACCATGAAATGACGATCATCGAAGACCAGACGAATGAGCCCCGCCGGCACCTCAGGTTCCGGACACCCGGCACAGTCATCATGGGCTTCGACCTGATCACCTGGCCTGGCCACCTCTGCATTACCGGCGATATGGGCACCTATGTGTTCAGTCGCGTCAATGACATGTTCAGCTTCTTCCGCCGCGACGATCTGAGCATCAATCCCGGGTACTGGACAGAGAAAGTGCTGGCCGCAGACAGGCATCACGGCATTGAGAAGTTCAGCCTTGAGAAGTTCCGCGCGGCGGTGGTCAATGATTTTCGAATGGCTTGGGAAGATCAGGGCTTTGAGGGGCGCATGGAGTGCTGGCACGAGCTGCGAAACGCGCTGCTGGACCGCCATTTCGATAATGGCTTTGAGGCTGTCAGAGCCGCCATGGATTTCGAGCACAACGGCTTCAATCTCCAGGATTTCTGGGAAAACTGCGTTGATCAGCTCGATTTCGGCTATCTGTGGAACCTCTACGCCATCGTGTGGGGCATCAAGCAATACTACAAGCACTACGGCAACACCCAGGTGGCCGCATGAACAGCCTCGACCAGATCTTCAAGTCACTGCCCTACGGCGAACCCGTCCGCGTCACGGACATGGTCGACCGCACCGGCCTGGCGGTCACCACCGTCCGCCGAGCCCTCAGGCAGCTCAGCAGGGGGGGGGGTAGTCGCCGCACTACCTGACCCCGACGACAAACGCCGTCGCCTTTACGAATCGAAACAGATGCAGATAGGTGAACAACCATGAGCACGAGAACACCCGGCCACAACGAACGCCCAAGTGATATCGGCAAGCCGGCCAGATCGCCTGCACCGCCTGACCGACGCGGACAGGACATTCTCGATGCCGCCCTCGAAGCCGCCGGCATGCCCCCGGACACTGACCCCCAAGAGCTGCTGGACTGGATCGAGGAACAGCGTGATGAACCGTATGTCGAGGACCCTATCTACACCACGAAGAAGGGGAAGCCCTGCAACTGGCGTGAAGATTGGGAGGCCATCTGGACCACCGACTGCGGCTTGACCTGGGGGTTCCCCGACGGCGGCCCGGAGGAAAGCCGTGTGCGGTATTGCCCGCAATGCGGCTCAACCGTTCATATCAACCACTACCAGGAAGACGAAGGCGAGGCGGCATGAAACGCCACATCAACGGCACCGACAAACCAGCAAGCCCAATCCGCTGGGCCCGCGCCGACGAGCTGCACAAGCGCTGCACCCTGTGCCGCCACTGCACACCCCGGCAGGGCGCCATCAGCGTCCACCTGAGCTGCGAACTGCGCAACCGGGCCGTGATGCCCTCGGACACCTGCAGCGAGTTTGACCGAGACGAGGTGGCGGCATGAGTCAAGGGATCGGCCTTCAGCCTGGTGATCGCCGGAACAAGAGCGTGGAGTGGTACACGCCCGCGTGGGTGTTTGAGGCCCTTGGCATCAGGTTTGACCTGGATCCGGCTTCGCCCTGGGACCACGAGACCCATGTACCGGCCACCAGGAAGCTGACCGCCTTCGATGATGGCCTTAAATCGCCATGGAGCGGCCGAATCTGGCTCAACCCGCCTTACGGTCGGGAGACGGGGCGCTGGATGGATCGGATGATCGATCACGGCGACGGCATCGCGTTGGTGTTCAGCCGCACGGATGTGAGCTGGTGCCAGAAAGCGATGAAGACCTGCGACGCCATGCTGTTCTACCGGGGGCGGATGCAATTTGTTCCTGGAACCGAGAACCAGCACAAGCGATCACGCTGCGGTGCGGCCTCTCTCTTCTTCGCGTGGGGGGGGGATTGCGCTTCCGCTTTGGCGCGGATATCCGACCGGGGCGTCTTCATCAGCAAGAAAGCCGGGGAGCTTGAGGTAGCCGCATGACCGAACAACGCGCCGAGTACAACACAGCAGACGAGGGCGAGTGGGGCGACTGCCTCACCTGCGGCAAACCATTCCCGGTCACAAAGGAAGGCAGACGCTTCTGCCATCCAAAGTGCCGCATGGCCTACTGGCGATCTCTCGGCAAAGCCGTCCCGGCCAAGGTCCAGTCCGTAACCCACTGCGCCGACGGCGCCACCGTCATCGTCCTGCGCGCCACCGCCACGCACAAGACCCACGCCCGCGCCCTAGACCCAAAACAGCCCTGCATTCTCATGCCGGATGATTCGGAGGCCTCATGACAGACCCAATCGTCAGAGAAACCTGGGAAGCCATCCGCTACAACCTCGGCCTGCCGGCGGATGCCTCGGCGGATCAGATCCTCCGCCGCATCGAGGATCTGCGATGGCTGGAGCGTTCGGTGAAGAAGGCGCTACGCAAGAGCCTCAAGCCGGAATCGATCGGCTACTACGACCACCTGCGCGGCAACGACGGCTGCCCCGACTGCCGAAGCGAGAAGGAGCAGGACTCATGAAGACCTTTAAGGCTGGATCGTGGCAAATCATCGAACAACTGACCGGCTGGAGGCCGCGTAAGCCTGGCTGGCAATCATCGTCGGTCGTCGGGTCAGGGAAGCATGCGGATTGCCGGTGCGTCATCGCGCCGCTCAGAAATGAAAGTCAGCCGCCAGGACATGTATCGAGGGGCCCGGATCGGCCATGACATCACCGACCCCGCAATTTCCGATGCTCGCGCTTCAGCATCTCGATATCCACACCCAGATACCGGGCCGTGGTGCTGATACTGCTGTGGCCCAGCAGCTCCTGAACGGCCCGCAGATCCACGCCACGGTGGAGCAGGGCGGTGGCCATGCTCGCCCGCAGCAGATGCGGGTACTGCCCGCTCCACGGCCGCCGGCGGGCCTCAGCGCGCACCCGGTCGTACCCCCGCGCCAATCCCAGCGCCCGCCTCGCATACAGGCTCACACGGCGCCACACAACGCGGCCGGACGCCCAGGCCTTGCCTCTGGGGCTCACAAACACTGCCAGCTTCTTCCCGGGCCTTGCAGTGCGTCTCAGCTGCAGCCAGGCGTCCAGCAGCTGCTGCAGCTCCCTCGAGATCGGGCAATAGCGGTCCACATTGCCTTTTCCGCCTCGAACAAACACCAGGCCGTCCGGCAGGATATCCCCGATTTCCAGCCGCGCGGCCTCCGAAGCCCGCAGCCCGGTCTCGTACAGCAGCCGGATCAGCACATGGTCCCGGAAGCCGGTAAAGGTCGTCAGATCCGGCTCAGCCAACAAACGGCCCACCTCCTGGTCCGTCAGGTACCGGGGCAGCCGGCGGGGCACACGGCGGCTCTCAGGCAGCAGGAGCGTGCAATCCTGCTCAGAGACGCCCATGACCCAGGCCCAGCGGTAAAACGCCCTCAGGGCCTTCAGATCCGTATTCAGCGTCGAGGCCGACACAGCGCCCCGGCGATCGCGCAACCAGCAATGAACCTCGGAGCGTAGCGGTGCTATTGGATTCGCCACATAGCAGAAGAAGCGCCGCAAGGTGCCCTGGTAGATCCGCCGCGTCTCCGGACTCCGGTGAGCCGCCACCAGGTACCACTCGAAGCGCTCAATGTAACCATAAGTCCGTGGTAATAACCCTCGGGCCATTTTCGTACTCGCCTCGCAATGGAGGAAAGCCGCTCTACACAAGGGCCACAGACAATCGAGAATTCCCATCCTCGGTGTTTGTCATAATATATATTATGCGCACTAACGGAAATAAGGATTGATCCCGGGAGTGCATCAAGACACCCCTTGCGCCCCTCTTTACAGCCAGCGACGAACCACCCATCCGGCCCGGCCCAGCAAGCGCTCCCGCCAGTTCGGATCCGGCAGGTTCTCCAGCGTAATCTCGTCGGACTGATCCAGATCACGTGCGAATTGCCGATCGAGTTGCTCGGTGAGGCCGCGCTGCCGAATCACCAGGTTGAGTTCATAGTTGTGAAAAAGACTGCGGTAGTCGAAGTTGGCCGTGCCAAGAATGCCCAGCTCGCCATCCACGGTCAGGGTCTTTGCGTGCAGGATGCGTTGCCGATATTCATGGATGCGCACGCCCGCTTCCAGCAGCCGTCGATACTGACGTCTCGCCACCAGCAGCAGCGCCTGGTGGTCAATCACCCCCGGCAACAGCAAATGCACGGAAACGCCGCGACGAGCAGCCCGACGCAGGCACAACAGGGTCTTGGCATCGGGAACGAAATACGGGGTGGTCAGGAGAATCCGCTGTTCGGCCTGATCCAGGGCATCCCGGTAGAGTTTTCTGAGTGCGTGTTCCTGGCGTGGCCCGCGATTACCGACCAGCGCCAACCCCTGACGCCCCGCCTGGTCGACGAAACGTCTTGTCGGATCACGCCAGCGATGAGACCAGAACAGGTCGAACAGGATTTCTGCCTGCTCACAGAGGGAGCGGCTGTGAATGGCAGCGTGACTGTCGCGCCAGCAGGCCGACCCGACCACTCGCGCATCACTCTCCCGGTGGATATTAAAACCACCGGTGAATAGGCATGAGTCATCTATTATCAATAACTTGCAATGATTTCTTCGATTGTATCTGAATGGTTCGCGCCAGGACCAGCGATGAAATCGCCGCAGAGGAATACCGGCATGGCGCACCTCCCGGAAAAAGCGGCGGCCGGTCCTGAACAGGCTTCCGGCGGCGTCCAGGTGCAGGCGGACGTCGACACCACGTCTCACAGCATCGGCCAGGGCCAGCAGGAACAGTCGGCCGACCTCGTCATCAGCGAAAATGTAGCTTTCCAGCCAGATACGTTCCCGGGCCGTAGCGATGGCGGCCAGCATGTCATCGTAGAGCGGCGCCCCCTCGAAATACAGCTGAACCGCCGCCTCTTGCTCACGCACTCGCCGCTGTGAACCTGAAGTCATCCGCCCTGCCCCTGCCGGGTGTCGCCTGCCCGGGTATCGGATACGGGGGCCGCTGCTTTCGGTTCCGGGCAGCGACCAGTATTATGTCTCGCCATGAGAGTGCTCAACTACAACATCCGCTATGCAACCGGAATCGGCCCCGGCTTTCACTTTCCCCTGCCGCTGGCCGGTTACCTGCGCCCAACCGGCAAGAACCTGGCCCGCATCACCCGATTCATCGAGGATCTGAAGCCGGATCTGGTCGGCCTGACCGAAGTGGACATGGGCTCCTTTCGGGCCGGTGCCGTCAATCAGGCAGAGCATATCGCGGAGGCACTCGGGCATTTTCATTCCTTTGAATCCAAGTATGCCTATCACTCCTTGAACACCCGCCTGCCGATCGTGAAGAAGCAGGGAAATGCCATTCTCACCTCTCAACCGATCGTCCAGGAACACTTTCATTATTTCGATGCCGGAATCAAGCGCCTGATCCTGGAGATCGAACTGGATGAGGTGGTGATGTACCTCGTGCACCTGTCGGTGAAATACCGCCACCGTCACTACCAGCTGCGTAATCTGCACAGCCTGATCAGCCAACGCAGGAAACCGGTCATCGTTGCCGGAGACTTCAACACCTTCTGGGGTGATTACGAAATGCACCTGTTCATGGAAGCGGCCCGCCTGCGAAACGCCAATCCCACGGGTGAACCCACCTACCCCAGCTGGGCACCCAGCCGCCAACTGGATTTCATTCTCCATAGTGATGGCCTGGAAGTGGATCACTTCGAGGTGCCGGACATCCGGCTTTCCGACCACCTGCCCCTGGTCTGTGACTTCCGCGTCACCGGCCAGGGGCGATAGGCGACGGGTTACGACATGGATTCTACTCCGGTCATCACCATTAGCGCGCTGATCCTGGTCATTCTCGTATTGCTGGGCATTGCCGTACTCCTGCGCCGACACCGCCAGCAACGCCCCTACTCCCGAGTCGTGGATCCAGACGTGCGCATGGCGGATATCTGGCAGACATGGATGGAAACCGAGCTACCCGAAGCTCAGGACAAACTGCGTGATGAGGGCTGGCGTGTGCTGGATTCCAACCAGCGCAAGTCCATCCGGGATGACCTTCTGGCATTTGAGGAAAAACTGCTCGCCGGCCCCTACCCGCTCACCTATCTGCGCCAGGAGATGATGGCCAGTGTTGACCGGCGCATGATCAATATCGAGATTCTGCGTCTGTCAGCCGATGAAAAAAAGCGTCTCCGTCAGGAACAGGCCGATATCATCCAGAGCGATCAGCACGCCCGGGAGTACATTCTGGCCAATGAACTCCGGCTTGCCCTTCTGCGCGAGTATGCCGCCCGACGCTACGGGGATCGGGCGGACAATGACTGGCTCCATGTCTATGAGCGGGCGGCCCAGTTCAAGAAGAAGGCTACCCGGGCGCGGATCCTCCGGGGACTGCAAAGTGCGGGCGATTCGCCGGAAGATGCCCGCCAGCAGGCCATTGACGTGGTCGATCGCCAGCTGCAGATGCGCCTGCTCCAGGTGCCGCCCGGCACACGCTTCGACGAGGGCCGCCGGGCATCCGGCCAGGATGCCGGCCACGACACTGGAAACGGCACCGACAGGCGCTGATCCTCACTGCCATTCCTTGCCGATGTGAACGCCTGCCCGCCCCGGCGTGACCGACCTGGACTGGCGCTGGAATCGCAGGGGATCGGCGTGATCGCTTGCGCCCGACCCCGGCCAGTCAGTATGATTGAAACAATCGTTTTAAACTTCCCACCCGGGCAGGCCGCGGATACGCCTTGCCCCCGCTGCCGACCAGGCCACCGGAACCGCCATGAAGACTGTTAGCAACCCGACCAAGGAACGCATTCTCTCCGCCGCCGAACTGCTGTTTGCGGAGACCGGCATCGCCACAACCTCACTGCGTCGAATCACTGGTCGCGCCCGAGTCAATCTGGCGGCAGTCAACTATCATTTTGGATCAAAGGACGGCCTGATCGATGCGGTCTATGAGCGCCGCCTCGGGCCGGTTACCGATGAGTGGCTGGCCAACATCGAGGCGCTCGAGAACAAGTACGGGGAGGAAGCGGCCCCGGTGGAACTGATCGTTGAAGCCTTTGTGCTCCCTGTCGCCAGGCTCGCCTCGGACGAGGTTCGCGGAGGCCGGATTTTCATGCGCCTGCTGGCACAGGGTTACAGTGAGGCCCGGCAATATTTCGAAAAACTCTTCTCCAGCCAGTACCAGCATGTTCTGGATCGTTACCGCCAGGCCCTGCGCAAGGGCTTGCCCCATGTGCCCGGCGAAACCCTTTGCTGGCGTTTGCAGTTTCTCCTCGGCGCCATGACCCAGGGGCTTTCGGGCGGAGAATTGCTCAAGCTGATCGAAGGCCAGGCCGATCCCAGGGACACGGAACGCGCGGTACGCGAGCTGATTCCTTTTCTGGTCGCCGGCCTGCGGGCCGAAGCACCCGAAAACCCCGAGCAGCGCCAGTATGATCTTGGTGATGCCAGGAAGGTGCTGCGCAGCGAGGAGCCAGCCTGATGTTCTCGCCCCGGGCCTGGCTGTTCCGACGCCTGGTCAATTGGCTGGAGCGGGACGTGATTCCGCGCAGCCACCTCTACAGCAATTACCGGCGCCTGAGTTTTGAAGTGGAACCGGGCGACGTGGTTCTCGTGGAAGGCCGGACCCGGGTCAGCCAGGTGATCAAACAGGTCACCCAGACCAGCTGGACCCATTCGGCCATCTATGTGGGGCGTCTGGTGGACATCGACGATCTGGAAATCCGGGAACGGATCCAGGCGCATTTCGACGGTGACGCCACCGAGCAACTGCTGATTGAGAGCATGCTGGGCCAGGGCACAATCGTCACGCCGCTGAAGCATTACGAAGGTGAACACCTCCGAGTCTGCCGCCCCATGGGGCTGAGCAGCCAGGATCAGCTCGGGGTCATCCAGTTTGCGGCCAGCCAGCTTGGCGTACCCTACGATGTCCGGCAGTTGCTGGATCTGGCCCGCTTCTTTCTGCCCTATGCCCTCTTCCCCCGCCGCTGGCGTTCAAGCCTGTTCGAACGCAAGGCCGGCGATGCCACACGCCACGTTTGCTCTTCCATGATGGCAGAGGCCTACAGCGCCGTGAATTTCCCCATTCTGCCGTTCATTGAGCGACGGCCGGACGGCCGCATGGTGTTCTACAAGCGCAACCCGCGCCTGTTCACACCGCGCGATTTCGATTATTCGCCCTACTTCGATGTGCTCAAGTTTCCATACCTTGATCGCGGGGACATCGCCGCCTATCGCTGTCTGCCCTGGTCCGAAAGTGGTGTTGTCTACAACGACGAAGCGGACTTTGCCCGACGCCTCAAGGACGCCATGACCAGCGAGGAGACGCTGGGCGAGGCGGCGGCGAAATCCAGCGAGGACGGGGCTGGCGCCAATGAGGCGGGTGAATTGGTGGATCCGAAGCAGGCCGAGGCGGCGAGCCGGCCCGACCCGGCTGAAGAAAAGCACTGATCACCAGCGACACCGGCCTGCATCACCGGCCGGGTCATGATCTCTTTATCGTCAATGCATCAACCCTCAAGGGAGAACCCGATGAGTGAACAAAGCAAGCAGAACTGGTCGTTGGAAGTCGACAGCAACCAGATCGGCTGGTTGAAGTTCGACAAGGCGGAAGCCAGTGCCAACACGCTTTCCAGTGATGTCATGAAGGAGCTGGACGAGCGCCTGGCGGAAATCGAGAAGATCGAGAATCTGAAGGCCGTCGTGATCTACTCGGCCAAGAAGAGTGGCTTTATTGCGGGTGCGGACATCAAGGAGTTCACGACTCTTGAGAATGCCGACCAGGCCAAGGACATGATCCGTGGCGGCCAGAAGGCCCTGGAGCGCCTCGAAGCCCTGCCCTGCACCACCATAGCGGTGATTCACGGATTCGCGCTGGGTGGCGGTCTGGAGCTGGCGCTGGCCTGTGACTACCGCATCGCCGCCGATGATGACCGCACTCAGCTCGGTCTGCCGGAAGTGAAGCTGGGCATTCACCCCGGCTTCGGCGGTACCGTACGCTCCATTCGCCTGGTGGGTGTCTTCTCCGCCATGGACATGATGCTCAGTGGCCGCAGCCTCCGGGGCAAGCAGGCCCTGAAGATCGGCCTGGTCGATCGTCTGGTGGATCCGGACAGTCTGCATGATGCGGCACGCCAGATTGCCCTCACCCCCCCCGGGCGCCGGAAAGCACCCTTCACCGCCAGGCTGGCGAACCTGCCCGGTGTGCGCGGCTTTCTGGCCGGCCAGATGGAAAAACAGGTGGCGGGCAAGGCAGCGAAGAAGCATTATCCGGCCCCATACGCCATCATCGATCTCTGGCGGCGTTTCTGGGGCAATCATGAGCAGATGTACCTGGAAGAAGCAAACTCCATCGCCCGCCTGATGATGGGAGAGACCGCCCGCAACCTGGTGCGTGTCTTTCTGCTCCAGGACAAGCTCAAGGGTCTTGGCAACAAGAAGGACCTGGATCTCAAGCGCGTGCATGTGGTCGGTGCCGGCGTGATGGGCGGTGACATTGCCGCCTGGTCGGCCTTCAGCGGCTTCGAGGTCACGCTCCAGGATCAGACGGAAGAGCAGGTTCAAAAAGCGCTGGACAGGGCTCGCAAGCTGTTCGAGAAAAAACTGAAGACCGAGGAGAAAGTCGAAGCCGCGGTCAAGCGCCTCAAGATGGATGTGGCCGGCGACGGCGTGGCACAAGCCGATGTGGTGATCGAGGCAATTTTCGAAAACGTGGAAGCCAAGCAGGAGCTCTATCAGAAGCTCGAACCGAAAATGCGCAAGGATGCCGTGCTGGCCACCAACACCTCCAGTATCCGGCTTGAGACCCTGCGCGGTGCACTGAGCGATCCAAACCGACTGGTGGGCCTGCACTTCTTCAATCCGGTGGCCAAGATGCCGCTGGTTGAAGTCATTCATACCGATGAAACGGACGGTGAGGTCATCCGCAAGGCCCTCGCCTTCACCCGCCACGTTAATCGACTGCCCGTGCCCTGCAAGAGCGCGCCGGGTTTCCTGGTCAACCGCATCCTGATGCCCTACATGATGGAAGCGGTACTGGCCTATGAAGACGGTGTTCCCCTGGAAGCTATCGATAAGGCCGCCAAGGATTACGGCATGCCCATGGGTCCGGCTGAACTGGCCGATACGGTCGGCCTGGATGTGGGTCTTTCCGTGGCACAGATTCTGGGCAAGGAGTACGGTGTTCCGGTGCCCAGACGTCTGGAAGAACTGGTGGAAGCCAGGAAGCTCGGTCGCAAGACCGGCGAAGGCTTCTACCGCTATGAAGACGGCAAGCCGGTCAAGGATCGCAGCAAGGCCGCCGAGATCCCTGCCGACCTGACGGATCGGATGATTCTGCCGATGATCAATACCGCCGTGGCCTGCCTGCGCGAGAAGATCGTGGAGAATGAAGAAATTCTTGATGGCGGCGTGATTTTCGGAACCGGCTTTGCCCCCTTCCGGGGTGGCCCGATCAATTACGCCCGAAGTGAAGGCATCAAGGAAGTGCGCAGCCGCCTGGAGAAGCTGCAGAACACCTACGGCGACCGCTTCAAGCCGGACGCCGGCTGGAGCGACCTCTGAAGGTGACGATGATCCCGTGGGCCACCCTCCGGGAGGCCCGCCTTCCCGCCTTCATCCATCACAAGCAAAACTTCAGGGAGAGTCCCGATGTACTGGGAAGACCCACCGGAAGATCGTGAAGCCGCCGTTCGCACCCTGGCCATGCCCAAGGACACCAATGGCCTCGGGGACATCTTCGGCGGCTGGATCATGTCTCACGCCGATGTGGCCGGCGCCATCCTTGCCTACCGGCGCGCCGCCGGACGTGTGGTTACGGTTGCCGTGAATGACGTGAAATTTCTGCGCCCGGTCTTTGTCGGGGATGTGGTCAGCTTCTACTGTGATGTGGCCAAGGTGGGAAACACCTCCATCACGGTAGAAATCACCATCTTCTCGGAACGCAATGATGGTGGAGTGGCGCGGCATGTTCGAGTTGCCACGGCTTCCATCACCTATGTACATATTGATCTGGATGGTCGGCCGCGACCGGTTCCCCATGGTGCGGATCAGAACCCAAAGGATCCGGACGGCCGCCCCGTGAAGGGCAAATAAGCGGTTTTCCAGGCGGAAAAGCGCCTGGGAGCGACCAGCGGTTGAAGAGCTCCGTATTGGTGGCGTCCGGTCATCACACCATTGGCCGGACGCCTTTGCTGCCTTCGGAGCGACGCGAGAATCCGCTGATCCCGGCTGAGTGAACCATCAGCCAGGTCAGACCGATCAGGGCCAGCCCCAGCATCACGGCCAGACCACGGCGATAGGTGCTCGCACTGTAGATTCCACCATCACCCACGGGCACGGCCTCTTCCGGCGCAATGGGCAGACCGTGTCGTTCCGCCATGCTGTTAATCCGAATGAAATGAATGGCCGGGACATTCTCCCGCAGGAAATAACCCATCACTGTCTCGACCGCGAAAGCCCTGGCAGGTGCATTGCGGGACAAGCCCGAGGAGAACTGGCTGTCGATTCCCGGGGGACCGACGATGGTCGCGCCCCCACCCACATTGACGAAAGCCTTGAAGGGGCGACCACCGGAATGCTCCCGGAACAGGGCCACCCGATCCGCCACCGCCTCCCGATAGCTGCCGGGATCCAGAAAGGCAACTCCCGCCCTGTCGATGCTTCGTCTAATCGCCTGAACCCCCTCGTCCGGGAGATCCACGCCGCGATCCTCGACACCGCCGATGGACGCCGCCACTGGCTGCAGGCTGATCACACCCGCCCGCCGCAGCTCTCTCTCCATATCAAGCCACAGCATTTCGGGCACATTGGCGCCCCACTGGGACGAGGACCCCGAAGCGATGATCACCGGCTCCGCGCCCATGGCCTCCAATGCGGCATAGACCGCCAGATTCAGCGCCGGAAAGGATCCCGACACCGTGACGGCCACCAGGTCGCCTGCCTCGACGCCGGCATCGGCCAGCAATTTCACCGCCACGGCCGCCCAGTTGGGATTGATGGACGTCTGCTTGGACTCCAGACCACCCCGGGTCGTGGTAACGGAGCTGGAGGCGACACCAATCAGGCCTGAACGCTGAGGGTCAAACTGGGGATTGATGGGCTCAATGCGTCCGCGCAGGGGGCGAAGTACTTCCACCGCGTCACGAAAGGTTCGCGAGGCGGCAACCATTGTCGCGTAGTTGGCCTCCACCACCGGGTCGCGTTTCTGTATCCCTTCCGCGGCAAGCAGGGCGCCGATGGCGGCAAGCGCCAGAAGCACCAGGCCCCAGGCCGGTACCCTTGAGGAGCGCCAGTAAATCTTGGTAATGCGACTCATCGAGACAACTCCTTTCACCAGCCCGGCATGCGGAAGGCCTGCTGGGCTTCATAGGCCTGCAGGGTTTCGGGCATGACCACGATCAATGCCAGGCGCACGAGCACCGCCGTGACCGCCAGCCCACACAAGGTCTGCAATACCCCCTGACGATCAAACCAGATGGCAATCAATCCGGGAATGATGTACCCGATGATGCTCATCTCCATCATGGACATCATGAAGGCGGACTCCAGTTCAGCCACCCGGGCTTCCGCGTCCCCGCTTTCACCGGCCATTTCCAGGTTTGTCCATGCAACCATGCTTCCCAGCAGCAGATCCATCAGGCCGGCAATGAGGTATCCGGTCAGTATCATGATAATGGTCTGGCGGCGACCGTAGATCACCGCATAAGCCGCAATGACCCGAACGATGAGGAATGTCGCCAGCGCGGCACTGAGGGTCAGCGCCACATTGAAAGGATTCATGAGCTGGAGCGCCATATAACCGGGCACCACCAGTCCCCCGGCCGCCAGCCCGAAAGCCTGACTCAGCAACAGAGTGAAGAAAAGGCCGATGCCAATGGCAACGGCCAGAATGTTGAGCGCAATCATAGATCCTCTTCCCGGCTGGCGCGGTTCTGGAAGAATCGGGCAACTTCCTCTCCCCCGCCGTGAATATTGCACATGCCCACCACCAGTGATCGCTCACCGCATTGCTCGAGAATGGTCTCCGTCACTTCCACCATGGAGGCATGCTCCATGACCAGCAGCCTTTCGGGGTCGACTCCGTTCTTGACGGCCATTCTTGCGAAGAGCAAAGTACCCGAGCCCATCAACAGATAGCAATCGGCCGGTGGCCAATCCGGCGCTACCTGAGCCATCTGCTGAGAACGATGGGGGCGATCACTGCGACAGTTGATCAGTGCGATACGACGACGTCCTTCCCCATGCCGCTCCACCATGCGTGACCAGATGCGTCCGGTGGATTCGGGGTCATTGGCGGCGAAGGCATTGACGAAAATGATGTCCCGGTGGAAATAGTCCACATGCAGGACCCGCATGGCACCTGATTCCGGTGCCAGGCCCACCATGCCCTCCAGGGCACGCTCACGATCCACGCCAAGTGCACTGCAGACCTTGAGAGCCAACGCGACATTCTCGGCATGCTCACTGTATTGGAAGCGTTGCAGGATACGATCATCGATCGCCGCCACTTCCTCTTCGCCGACCTGCCGCAACTCGGAGTGCCGATCCTTGCAGGCATGCTCGAAGACCGCGACAAGATCCCGTTCCGCAGTGAAGAGTTCCCCCTTTACCGGCGTACTCCCGGCCAGGGCAAGGGCCACATCCTCTTCTCCGGGCCCCATGACTTCCAGGTGATCCGCCCGGGCATTGGTAATAACCCCGTGGGTGGATCGAACCATCTTCAGTTCGGTCAGTGACTGGTACTGGGGTTGAAGCGCCATGCACTCCACCACGGCGATCTCCGGCCGGAGAGCGGCCATGCGACCCATGATGCGCATCTGCTCGATGATATTGGCGCCGCTGATGCGGTAGAGAGGGAACTCGCGGCCTTCGGGATCGATCAGCGCGGCTGCCGATCCGGTGGTTTTCGCACAGACACGCTTCCCGCCATTGCGCAGGCCGGCCGCAATCAATCGGGTAACACTTGTCTTTCCGCGAGTGCCGTTGACGTGGATGCGAACGGGTATGCGTCGAAGTAGCCGACCATGTCGGGCAGCCTCCACCAGACCGGCAAGTACAAGGCCCACCCAAAGGGCGATCATCACCGCGAGCATTTCCGGTACTGGCAAGCCGTCCCCCTCCATTCCGAGTCCTGTCGTGAGACTGCGGCAATGGCCTCGTGTTCCCAAAAAATATTACGAATTACATGGTGTGGGTCGGCCGATCGGCGCCCAAGGCGCCTGCCAGGTAGGTTTCAATCTTCTTCTGCGTGTTGCCGCCATCCTTCTCGGAAAACTGGACACCGATACCGGCAACCCTTTTTCCTCCCGCACCGCGGGGCGTGACCCAGACCACCTTGCCGGCCACCGGCAGCTTCTCGCTGTCGTCCATCAGGGTCAGCAGCAGAAACACCTCGTCACCGAGGCGATAAGGCTTACTGGTGGGAATGAACAGACCGCCATTCTTGATGAAGCCCATGTAGGCCACGTACAGGGCGCTCTTGTCCTTGATCGTCAGGGTGAGAATCCCCTGCTGCGGTCCCTTGGCTGCACTCATCACACGACCTCTCTGACTCGTCCGGACTGTCCGATGACACCGCAGGCCCGGGCCCAGTGCCCCAGCAATGACTCCAGAAGGAGCTGGGCGTTGGCGCTGTCCACTCGCCGTTCCCCTTCCTGAATGGCCAGCAACAGGCGATGCGCTTCCGAGCAGTCTATGCCCTGCAGGATTTTTTGCAAATCCGCGCGCTCGCCATCGATCAGACCCGGCGCGCCGGATTGTCCGGCCTGTGCGAGGCGCAGAAAAGCCTGAAGCCATACTCGCCACCAGTCCAGAAGCCAGACCAGATCCTGACGGGCCCAGGCTTCCGCTGTGCTGACGATGGATGCCCGACCATTGCCGATGGCAATCAGGGCATCAGCATTCTCGCGTGCTCGTTCCAGAACCCCCGCCTCAACCAGGTTCAGGGCCCTGAATGGTGCACCGCCGGCAAGATCCAGTGCCGTTTCCAGCTCACCGCTGGCCGAGGATTGTTCAGCCAGCCAGGCCCGGGCTACATCTCTTGCGGGCATGGACAGGGCAAGTTGCTGACAGCGGCTACGCACGGTGGCGGACAATCGCCCGGGCAGGGAAGAAACCAGAAGGAGAATGCTGTCCCCGGCCGGCTCCTCCAGTGTCTTGAGCAGACTGTTTGCTGCCCCGTTGCTCATGCGCTCGGCCGGATCGATCATTGCCAGCTTGCCCCGCCCGCCGGAGGCCGTCAGGCTCATCCATTCCGACAGAGCCCGGACCTGGTCGATGAGAATGTTCTTTCGTTTGGGATCAATGCCGATCTGGCGCCAATCCGGATGGCTGCCCGCCATGAACTGTCGGCAGGCGTTGCATTCACCACAGGCGCTGCCATTGGCCAGTACCTGCTGGCAAAGGCGGCTCTGGGCCAGAGCGCGGGCAAAATGCGCCTTACCTACGCCGGCCGGGCCAGAGAGGAGAATGGCGTGGGGAAGGCGTCCGGCATCGCGCCTGGCCATCAATCCCTGCCAGGCGGGCTCATGCCAGCTCAGCGGCCGATAACACGGCCGGCTCTCCGAAGACGAATGCTCAGTCATTGCGGATTGTTCCACTCACTTGCCACTGTTTCAGATAATCGTCCAGCAATGCCTGAATCTGCCCCTGGACGGCCTGCAGACCGTGGCTGGCATCCACCACACGGAACCGTTCCGGCTCGGCCCGTGCACGCGCGAGATAGGCCTGGCGAATTCGTTCGAAAAAAGCTTCGACCTCGGACTCGAAGCGATCCCGCGCCCCTCGTTGATCCGCGCGCGCGAATCCCACGGCCACGGGGGCGTCAAGCAGCAGGGTCAGATCCGGACGCAACGATCCTTGCACCCACTGTTCAAGCCAAGCAACCGCCTCCTCGCCCAACTCTCTGCCTGCCCCCTGATAGGCGTAGCTGGCATCGGTAAAACGGTCGCACAGCACCCACTCCCCACGGGCCAGGGCCGGCTTGATGACATCGCGCACATGGCTCGCCCGGGCTGCAAAGATCAGCAGCAGCTCAGCCTCATCCGGCATGGGCGCGCTCTCACGGTCGAGCAACAACTGCCGTACCGCTTCGGCAAACGGTGTCCCGCCGGGTTCACGCGTCTGACGGACTGTGATTCCTCGCTCCCTCAAGCAATCGGCAATGAAGGCCATGTTGGATGATTTGCCGACACCCTCGCCCCCTTCGACGGTCAGAAAACAGCCTCGTCGCATTTCCGGCGCCTCAGTCATTGCCATTACCCAGATCGATCTCCTCACCCAACTGGTATTTGCGAACCGCCCGGTTATGCTCTCGCAACGTCGCTGAAAAATGGTGGGTGCCGTCATTTCGGGAGACGAAATACAGGTACTCCCCCACGAGCGGCTGCACCGCCGCCTCAAGTGAAGCGCGGCCCGGCATGGCGATGGGCGTGGGTGTCAATCCGTGGCGGGTGTAGGTGTTGTATGGCGTATCGGTCCGCAGATGGCGATAGCGCAGACGCCCCTGGTATTCACCTTCAGGCAGGCCGTAGATGACAGTCGGATCCGTCTGCAGGCGCATGCCCTCCCTGAGACGGCGCACGAAGACACCCGCTACCTTGCGCCGCTCACCATACTGCCCGGTTTCGCGCTCGATGATGGAGGCAAGAATCAGTGCTTCATAAGGCGTATCGAATGGCAGGCCGCCGTCGCGATCCTGCCATATCGCTTCCAGCGCTTCGCGCATGGACTGATGGGCGCGCTGGAGAATCTCACGATCCGATGTGCCCCTTGGGAAGCTGTAGGTCTCGGGAAGGAACCAGCCTTCCGGGTGCATCTCCGGGTATCCTAGCACTGCCATGATCTCTTCATCGGCCACTCCGTCCAGCGTGGACTGAACCGCGTCATGATTGGCAAGAGCCTCGCGAAACTGCCGAAAGGTCCATCCTTCCACCAGTGTCAAACGATGCAGAACGACCTCGCCCCGATCCATTCGCGATACCAGGTCGGGCACGGTCATTCCCGGCTCCAGGCGGTATTCACCGGCCCGAATCGCCCGCCCTTCCCCGGTGATCCGAGACCAGTAACGCACTCGGTCGGCATCCTGGATGAGACCCCGGGATTCCAGCTCGCGCATCACCGAAATCAGGGAACGGCCACGATCCACCTGCAGATACTCGGCTTCATCCACCGCCAGCGGTGTTGTGGTGACCGCCTGCCATTGCTGCCAGGCCCAGAATGCAGCCACCGCGGCGCCGATCATCATCAGCGTCAATAGCAAAAAGATTCCACGCCGGATCGTAGCTAGCGACATTCGGACAACTCTCCCATCAGCTTCTGCGTGACGGGCCCACAGGACCACGACCGCGTCATCTCTTGTCCAAGCAACGACAGAACCGGGCAGATGCCGATCAGACTGTTGCTCATGAAGACTTCGTCCGCCGCCATGACATCCGTCAGGCGAAGAACCGATTCGCTGGCCGGCACGCCTATGGCTTCCGACCGCTCCAACACCCATTCACGCATGATACCGGCCACGCCCGCCTGATCCAGTGCCGGTGTGCGAAGACGGCCATCGCTGACCACGAAGATATTGGCTGCCACTCCCTCGATGACATTGTCAGCGGTATCCTGCAGCAGCCCTTCTTCACAGTCTTCGCCTTCAAGCTCCCGCCGGGCCAGCACCTGTTCGAGGCGATTGCAATGTTTGATGCCCGCCAGGGCCGGCTGCCGGGAAAGCCGCTGCTCACAGACACGGATCCGCAGCGCATCCGGCAGACCCTCCGGCCATGGAAAGCGTGCCATATGAACTCGCGGTGCCAGGGTGACAGGGCGGGAATAGCCGCGACCGCCGACCCCGGCCGTCACGACCAGCTTGATGACCGCCCTTGTGCAGCCGGAAGCCAGCTTTAGCAGATCCTCCTGCAACGGCGCCGGCTGGTGAATACCCAGAACCCGACAGCCCCGGGCCAGGCGTGACAGGTGCCTGTCAAGAAATCGGATCTGTCCGTCCAGGACGGCCATGGTCTCGAACAGGCCATCACCGAATTGCAGACCACGATCCGCCGACGCCGGTTCCGGGCGCCCGTCCACCCACCACTGCCCCCACTCAGGATACGGCATCTTCAAGCTGCTCCGGGGCTACGGCGAGAACCATGCCGCGGGCCTTGGCGCGGGTCTCATCCAGTTCCCGCTCCGGAATGGAATCCGCCACGATTCCGGCACCCGCCAGCAAACGGAGGTGATCGCCGTGGGTCTCCATGGTGCGGATGAGAATGCTGCTGTCCATGTCGCCGTCACGATTGAGATAACCGAGACTGCCAGTGTATGCGCCTCGTGGCCGGCCCTCCAGCTCGGCAATGATCTCCATGCAGCGCACCTTGGGGCAGCCGGTAATGGTGCCCCCCGGGAAGACCGCTCGCAGCACTTCCCCGGGCGTCACGGCTTCTCTCAGTTGTCCGCGCACATTGGAGACGATGTGATGCACGTGGGCATAACTTTCCAGCACCATCAGTTCACTGACCTCCACGCTGCCCGGGCGACAGATCCGCCCAAGGTCGTTGCGCTCAAGGTCAATCAGCATGATGTGTTCTGCCCGCTCCTTGGGGTGACCGATCAACTCCGCGCGCAGCTGTTCGTCTTCCTCCCCGGGCCGGCCTCTCGGACGTGTCCCCGCAATGGGGCGCGTATCCACCCTTCCATTGCGGACACTGACCAGACGTTCCGGCGAAGAGCTGATGATGGCCTGTTCGCCATATCGGGCCAGACCGGCGAACGGGCCGGGGTTGGTCTGGCGCAATTGCCGATAGACATCCGTGGGGCTGCAGCCCTCGGCAAGCCGTGATTGCCAGAGGCGGGAAAGATTGGCCTGAAACACATCGCCGTCACGGATGTATTCCCGGGTTCGCTCCACGATCCGGCAGTACTGTGCCGGATCGTCTTCACGCAGTGGCTCCGCCAGCAAGGTGGTCGGCAGCGGTCGCGTCAGTGAGGAAGCGCAATCGGCGGCCATGGTGTCGATCAAGCCAGGCTGATCATCTTCAGCCACCAGCCAGGCACAGGACTCCACATGATCGATGATGACGGCAGCGGGGGTTCGAACCGCCCACGCCACGGGCGAATCCACCCCAAGGGGGAGATCCAGGCCCGGCTCCACTACCGCAGCCGCTTCGTAGGACAGATAGAAGAACCAGCCCCCGGTAAACGGAAGCTGAGAGCCGGCGCTCGCACGGCGTTCACGCACCCAGGCCTGATCCAGGCGCGTGAAGAAATCACGCTGCCCTCTCGCCAGTTCGTCGGCGTTCAGCTCGATGCGATCCCCCGGGAATGCAAACAGGAGGCTGTAACGCCCCTGGGCCGTACCGTGGGCAGCCGATTCAAGCAGAAAGGGGTATCGCCCGGGATGCGCCTCATGCATCCCGAGCAGATCAGGCAGGGTCGACAGGCGTCGTGTCTGGAAATCCGCAACCTTCATGTTCAAGCGGACATCAAGCCGGTGCGAACCGGCTCAATCCAGCTTGCGGAAGACCAGCGTACCGTTGGTGCCACCGAAACCGAAGGAATTTGAAAGCGCCACATTGATCGAGCGCTCCTGGGCGGAACCCGCCACATAATCCAGGTCGCAACCCTCATCGGGGTTGTCGAGGTTGATGGTGGGCGGCGCCACCTGGTCACGAATGGCCAGCACACTGAACACCGCTTCCACGCCACCGGCGGCACCCAGTAGATGGCCGGTCATGGACTTGGTGGAACTGACCGCAACCTTGTAGGCATGATCCCCCAGAAGATCCTTGGTGGCCTGGGTCTCGGCCAGGTCGCCCAGCTTGGTGGATGTGCCGTGGGCATTGATGTAATCCACTTCGTCCGGATTGATGCCGCCATCCTTCAGGGCATTGTCCATGCAGCGGCGAGCACCCTCGCCGTCCTCGGGAGGCGCCGTCATGTGATGGGCATCACCGCTCATGCCGAAGCCGGACAGTTCCGCATAGATACGGGCACCACGTTTCTTCGCGCTCTCGTATTCCTCAAGCACCAGCACGCCGGCACCATCGCCCAGCACGAAACCGTCACGGTCACTATCCCAGGGACGACTGGCCTGCTGCGGCTCGTCATTCCGGGTAGACAGGGCACGAGCGGCACAGAAACCACCCAGCCCCGTGGGCGTCGTCCCCATCTCGGCACCACCGGCCACCATGGCATCAGCATCACCATAGGCAATGGCGCGTGCCGCCACGCCGATGTTGTGCGTCGCCGTGGTACAGGCGGTCACCAGCGCCAGGTTGGGGCCTTTGAGGCCGTACATGATCGAGAGGTTTCCCGAAATCATGTTGATGATGGTACCCGGCACGAAAAAGGGTGAAATCTTTCGGGCGCTGCCGTGATCGAGGTAGCTCTGATAAGCCTTCTCGATCCCGTCCAGGCCGCCGATACCGGAGCCGACAGCAACACCGATACGCTCGGCGTTCTCGTCGGTGGCCTCCAGTCCGGAGTCACGCCAGGCCTGGATGGACGCCACCAGTCCGTAGTGGATGAAGGGGTCCATGCGGCGCGCATCACGAGGATTGAGGTAATCGGAGTGATCGAATCCCTTCACCTCGCCGGAGAAGCGGGTGGGAAACTTTTCCACATCAAAGCGGGTGACCGGGCCGATACCGCTCTTCCCGGCCAGAATGTCAGACCAGGCGGAATCCACGGTACTGCCGACCGGAGACACGATACCCAGGCCGGTAACCACTACGCGACGCTTAGCCAAGCTTCACCTCATCAGGACGGTGTTCAGGACGGACAAAGATTCCCGGCAGCCGGGCTGCCGGGAATCTCCGGAATGAGGACAGATGTCAGAATCAGCTGTCGCTCAGATGCTCATTGATGTAATCAATGGCCTGCTGAACGGTCGTGATCTTCTCTGCTTCCTCGTCAGGAATTTCGCACTCGAATTCCTCTTCGAGCGCCATCACCAGCTCGACCGTGTCAAGCGAATCGGCGCCCAGATCATCCACGAAGGAGGCTTCGCTCTTGACTTCCTCTTCCTTAACGCCGAGCTGTTCGACGACGATCTTCTTGACCCGTTCTTCAACGCTGCTCATCGTGCTTCATTCCTCTCGTTGAAACTGGAGGCATCCCTCTGAATCCAGCCGGATTATCGAGAGAGAGGCCTGAACTCATACGGGGGTGCCGACTGGCGCCCCCGTGACTGCGGCGGCTATTGTAGTTAAATCATTCCGCCCATGCCACACCGTTACGAAATCGATCTGTTTTTCCTTTCATAACAGCCACCTACAGACCCCCTCGTCGTTTGAATGGTGCGCTTTTGGCCACTGATTCCGTGGCTCAGCCGCCATTCAGCCGAAAGCGAGGCGGTTCAATCCATGTGCAGGCCACCATTGACATGCAGGGTTTCACCGGTGATGTAGGCGGCTTCCGGAGAGACCAGGAAACGCACCGCACCAGCAATGTCTTCCGGCTGGCCGAGGCGGCCCAGAGCCACATCCGCCAGCATGGATTCACGCTGTTCCGCCGGCAGATCCCGCGTCATGTCCGTCTCGATGAAGCCGGGCGCCACCGTGTTCACGGTGATGTTGCGGCTCCCCACCTCTCGGGCCATGGCCTTGCTGAAACCTACCACGGCCGCCTTCGCGGCACAGTAATTGACCTGACCCGGGTTGCCGGTAAAGCCCACGACGGAACCGATGTTGACGATTCGACCTTCCTTCGCCTTCATCATGCCACGCAGGAGCGCCTTGCTGAGGCGGAACACCCCGGTGAGGTTGGTCTCGATGACCGTATCCCACTCCTCGTCCTTCATCCGCATCATCAGGTTGTCGCGGGTCACGGCGGCGTTGTTCACCAGAATGACCGGCGCACCGATGGATTTGAGTTCGCCCAGGAAGGCCTCGATGGACTCCGCTGACGACACATCCAGCACCAGGCCCTTGCCACCATGGGGAGCAAGGGCTTCGCCGATGCCGGCGGCCCCTTTTTCGGACGTGGCCGTACCGACAACGGTGGCACCCGCATCGGCAAGGCTCATGGCGATGGCCCGGCCTATACCGCGCGACGCTCCGGTGACGACTGCAATCTTACCCTCAAGCATTTCCTCTCCTTCGTTTCAGACAGACGGTGGCCGGCTGCCACCGCCAGGGATCGTCATGACAGGCTGTCCAGCGCCTTTTCCAGGCTGGCCGGGTCAAATACAGGCAGCGCCGGCATGCGGCGGTCAATGCGGCGATTCAGCCCGGACAGTACCTTGCCTGGCCCCGCCTCGACCACCGTTTCGGCACCCCGGGCCTGCAAGGCCTCGATGGTTTCCACCCAGCGTACGGCATGATTGAGCTGGGCCACCAGGGCATCACGAATACCGCCGGCATCGGATTCCACCGCCACGTTGAAATTGTGAACCACCGGGATATCCGGCACCCGAACCTCGACCTCGGCAAGGCGCCTGGCCATGGCCTCGGCGGCCGGCAGCATGAGACGACAGTGGGACGGGACGCTGACCGGAAGCAGCATGGCCCGCTTGGCACCGGCGACTTCGGCTTCCTTGATGGCGCGCTCCACAGCGGCGCGATGCCCGGCGATGACCACCTGTCCGGGGGAATTGAAGTTGACGGCCTCCACCACGTCATCACCAGCCGCCTTGCCACAGACCTCAATGACCTGCGGGTCATCAAGCCCAAGAACCGCTGCCATGGCGCCCTGCCCCTCCGGCACAGCCTCCTGCATGGCCTGCCCCCGGAACTGCACCAGGCGCACGGCATCGGCGAAATCCAGGGCGCCGGCGGCCACCAGAGCCGAATATTCGCCCAGGCTGTGGCCGGCCATGACCACCGGGGCCGAACCATCGTTGGCCTGCCAGACGCGCCAAACGGAGACGCCGGCGGCCAGCAGCGCCGGCTGGGTCCATTCCGTCCGGTTCAACTGCTCTTCCGGGCCCTCCTGCACCAGCCTCCAGAGATCAGCCGCCAGGGCCTCGGAGGCCTCATCGAAGGTCTCCCTAACCTGGGGGGCGGACTCGGCCAGCTCGGCGAGCATACCCACCGACTGGGAACCCTGACCGGGGAAAATCATGGCGAAGCTCATGCAGCGACTCCTTGGGGCAATGCGTTCTTGTGTCGGGATCCCGCCCCGCCGAACCCGAAGATCCGGAACAGGACAGGACGGGGGCTGAATTATAGCCATTCCGGCCCTGCCTGCCACCCGCCGGTGGAACTCGCCTGGACCGGAAATCCTCTAATCGTGTGCGTCTCTCGGGGGCAAAAACCCCGCAGCGACTATTGACGGTCGTCTGCGCTATGATGGACGCTTGACCGCTCGCCATTCCGGCCGTTGGCACCGGGAGTCCCGTCGACCGGAGGCGAAAAACAGTCTATTTGCTCGATTGCTCAAGGGAACGTAACCGTCATGTCCAAGCGCTTCACCAACAGGGGGTTCACGCTCATCGAAATCATGGTGGTGGTGGTGATCCTCGGCATTCTCGCCGGGATCGTCGTACCCCGCATCATGGATCGACCCGATGATGCCCGCATCGCAAAGGCCCAGCAGGATATCCGCCAGCTGGAGCAAGCCCTGCAGCTTTACCGGATGGACAACTACGTCTATCCCACCACGGATCAGGGCCTGGAGGCACTGGTGCGGGAACCCACCGGCTCCCCTCAGCCGCCCAACTGGCGCGGTTACCTGGATCGTCTGCCCAAGGATCCCTGGGGGCGCGATTACCAATATGTCCAGCCCGGCCGGCATGGCGATTTCGACGTCTATACCCTGGGCGCTGACGGCCGTGAGGGTGGTGAAGGGGCCAATGCCGTCATCGGCAACTGGCACGTCGACGACTGAGCCCCCTGCCCGTGGTTTCCCCAACCCGGCCAGCCCGACAAGCGGTCTCCGGCTTCACCCTGATCGAGATCATGGTGGTGATGGTGATCATTGGCGTCATCATCACGATCGCCACCCTGTCCACCGACCGTCTGGGTCAGCAGGATGAGGCGGCGGAAAGCCGGGAACGCCTGCATGCGCTCATTCGTCTGGCGGCTGACCGGGCCATGATCGAAGGCGGAGAATACGGCTTGCGCCTGGATCGCGAGGGCTATCATTTCCTGCAGTATCGCGAGGAGGGCTGGATCTCGCCGGAGGGACGGGAATACCGTCAGCGACAATGGCCCGACAGTATTCGGGTCACGCTTGAAATCGAAGGCCAGCCGAGCGAACTGCGCGGCCCCGAGCAGGAACAGGCCCTGCCTCAGGTGCTCATGACAGGCACCGGCGAGATGACACCCTTCCGGGTGTTCCTGCGCCATCGGGATGACACCTTCGCGCTGGTGCTCGAGGGCCAGGGCAACGGTCGCCTTCTGCGCTGGAACGAGGAAGACGGCCGACCCGACGACCACGACATGAGCCGACGAAACCGCCGATGAAATCCCGAGGTCACAGCGTGTTCGCCCACCCCCCTCGCCGCCCCACGGCCGGCTTCACCTTGATTGAGGTACTGGTGGCGCTGGCGGTAGTCGCCATCGCCCTGACGGCGATTCTGGGCAGCTCCGGCACCACGGTCAGCAGCATCAGCCACCTGCGAGACAGCACACTGGCCCAGTGGGTGGCCGAGAACCGCATGGCCGAACTGCGCCTGGAGGGCGAATGGCCCTCCACCGGCCGCAATCGCGGGGAAAGCGAAATGGCCGGGCGGGAATGGCACTGGGAGATGACCGTGGAAGAAACCCAGGACGACGACCTGCGACGGATCGAAATTGCCATTCGTACTCACCGGGATGCAGAGCGAAGCGTCCATACCCTGGTCGGCTTCATGGGCCGGCCGATGATGACCAACCCGCCCGCCTTCGTGCCCCCGCCCGAGGAAATACCCGATGATGGCGGTGGCGGCGTACCCCCGCCACCTCCGCCCGGAAGCCTTTGATGCAGTACCGCAAGGAACACCAGGGTTTCACCCTGTTCGAGCTGATGGTGGCGATTGCCATCTTTTCCGTGCTGGGCGTCATGACCTGGACGGCCATGGCCGGCATGGTGCGGCAACAGGAATTGACCGGCGAGGCCATGGATCGTTTCCGGCAGATCCAGCAGGGCGTGACCATCCTCAGCCGTGACCTGGAACACATTCGCCCCCGGCCCGTTCGCGGGGCCAGCCACGGCGACATGCTGCCCGCCCTGGCCGGCGGGGACTATCTGGAGTATCCGCTGGAATTCACTCGCGGCGGTGTCCGCAACCCGCTGGGGCAGCCACGCTCGAGCATGCAGCGGGTCGCTTACCGGATCGACGGCGACACTCTGACACGCTACAGCTGGAATCTTCTCGACCGATCACCGGACGCCCAACCCATCGCCATGCCGCTCATCGATAAGGTTACCCAGGTGCAGATGCGGTTTTTCGCACCGAACGGTGAATGGGTCGAGCAATGGCCGCCGGATGGGGGCTTTCAGGCCAATCCCTTCCTGATGCCGCGCGCAGTGGACATCATCATCGAGATCGATGGATTTGGTGAGGTACGTCGCTTGATTGATATTCCCGGCGTTTCCGGCACCACGGGAGACCGGGGATGAGGGTTTCAGTCCATCGACAGCGCGGCGTTGCCCTGATCACGGCGCTGGTGGTAGTCGCCCTGGCCGCCGTGATCGCCACTGACCTGCTGTGGCGAACCTTTCTTGATCAGCGCCGAACCGAGACGGTGGTGCATGGCAATCAGGCGCGCCAGTACCTGCGTGGTGGCGAGGACTGGGCGGCCCACATCCTCCGCCGCGACCGGGAAGAGACCGAGTCGGACAATCTCGCGCAGCCCTGGGCACAGCAGATGCCACCCTTGCCGGTGGATGGCGGACAGATTCTTGGCCGCCTGGAAGACCAGCAGGGCCTGTTCAACCTGAACAACCTGATCACCCCGGAAGGCCAGGTCAACCGTCCGGCCGTGGATCAATTCCGCCGCCTGCTGATGCTGCTGGAAATCGACCCCGATGCCGCGGATGCCGTATTGGACTGGATGGATCCGGATCAGGAACCGCGTCTGCGAGGCGCGGAAGACGGCTTCTACCTGGGACTCAGCCCGGCCTATCGCACGGCCGATCAAGCGATACAGGCGGTCAGCGAGCTGCGTCTGGTGGAAGGATTCCGGGACCCGGAGATATTCGAGCGCATCGAGCCCTACCTGGTTGCCCTGCCCTCCGCGGTTCTGACCCCCATCAACGTCAATACCGCGCCACCACCGGTGCTGGCTTCTCTCGCGGAGGAATTTCGCATTGAAGAGGCAGAGGCACTGTCCATGCTGCAGGAAGAAGGCGGCTTTGAAAACGTCGGTGATTTTCATGAGGCCTTCGGACGAACCGTGGAAGTGGATGTGGATGTCAGGAGCTATTTCTTTCGGCTCACCATCCGGGCGGATATTGGAACTGCCTCGACCACCATGTACAGTTTACTGTTTCGTGACGAGAACGGAGCCACCTCGGCCATCAGCCGAACATACGGTGCTCTCTGAGCACCCGTGGGTGAATAGAATCCAATGAATGAAACCCTAGTCATACGTTTCCGTGACCCGGCCGAAGACACCGTCCACTGGTATCTTCTGGATCAGCAGGGTCAACGCCTGGGTGCCCCCGGTCAGGGCCGCCTGTCCGAATGCCGTGAACTGGCCGCCGGCCGGCGCCAGGTTTTGCTGATGCCCGGTGAGCGAGTAGCGCTCATGGATGCCCAGATCCCCACGCGCAAGAAGCAGCGAATCCTGCAGGCTGCGCCATGGGTACTGGAAGAACGCCTGGCCCAGGATGTGACCACACTGCATTTTGCCCTTGGCCCGCGTCTGCCGGATGACAGCATTCGAATCGCCGTGGTTGCCCGGGAAGACATGGAAGCATTGCGGGATCATTGCAAAGCCGCTGAACTGACGCCGGCCGCCATACTGCCCGATTATCTGACCTTGCCGATCGCAGCCCAGGAATGGACGATCATGGTCGAAGGGCCAAGGGTCATGGTCCGCACCGGTGAGTCCGATGGCTTCAGCACGGATCGCGAATTGGCCCTGGACATGATCGAGTTCAGCCTGCCCGATGAAGGCGATGGGCAAGCGGCCGGTCCTCACGGAATCCGGCTGCTGCGACCGGAAGCCGACAGGGATTTCCTGGATGCACTGGCGGACCGCCTCGGTCATACCGTCGAGATCGACGATCGCCCCTTCCGTGATCAGGCCGACCAGGTCTTCGTTCCCGTGGTGACTTCCCGCCACGGAATCGACCTGGCCGAGGGCGAATTCCGGCTGCGGAAAGATGAGAAGACCTGGTGGCAACCCTGGCGCCCCGTCCTGGCACTGGCCTCCGCCTGGTTGCTTGTACTGGCCGTCAGCGAAGGCGTCCACGTTTATCAGCTATCCAGCGAATCCCAGACACTGGATGGCCGAATCGAGCAGGTATTCCGTGATGCCCTTCCGGATGCCCAGCGCATGGTGGATCCCCGTCTGCGCATGGAGCAGCGACTGAATGCCCTGCGAGGCGCCGGTGGCCAGGGTGACTTCCTGCCCGCACTCGCCGTGATGAGTGAAGGCATGGCCATCCTCGACAACAGCAACGTGCGGGGCCTGAGCTATCGCCCCGGTTTTCTGGATCTCAATCTTCGTGTGAGTGAGGGACAGGCGCTGGATCGCTTCAAGGATACCGTGGAGGAGCAACCTGGCTATGAGGCTGTGATCCAGTCGGCAACACCCCGTGATGACTACGTGGATGGTCGTCTGCAGATTCGTGGACCGGGAGCACGCTGATGCTGGATTCATTCAAAGACTGGTTCGAAAGCCTGGAACAACGGGAACGCTGGATGGTATCGCTGGCAGGCACGCTGGTGGCCCTCTCCTTCCTCTATCTGGTGATTGTCGAACCCTATCTGGACTATCGCAGTGACCTGAACCGCCAGGTCGAGCATAGGACCGAGCTGCTCGCCTGGATGGAAGGCGCCAGGAACGAGATCAAGGCCCTGGAGGCCAGCGGTCGCCAGACTTCCGCCGGCGGTGGGCAAAGCCTGTTTGGTATCGTGGATCGAACCTCCAAGGCCGCCGAGCTGGGGCGTGCCGTGCGCCAGATCACCCCGGATGGCGACAATTCGGTGCGAGTCCGAATGGATGCCGCTCGATTCGATCACACCCTGCAGTGGATCGAGATTCTGGAAGGTGAACATGGTATTACCGTCACCCGCGCCACCTTCGACCGCACGGATCAGTCCGGGCGGGTCAATGTCTCACTGACCCTGGAAAGGGATAGCTGATGAAACGGATTTTCCTGCTGACCGGGTTCGGCGTTCTGCTTTTCCTGGCGTTTCTGTTTGCCCGTGCACCGGCCGGCCTGCTGCTTGTCGCCTTGCCGGAGCTGGATGAGGTTCATGTCCACGCACCGGCGGGTACCGTCTGGAATGGCCGCTTTCGCCACGTCCAGGCCGGTCCGCTGCGGCTGGAATCCGTGGAATGGTCCCTGCGCAAGGCACCACTTCTGATGGGCCGGGCTGATATCGATTTCAGGGCGCGCATCAATCAGGGAAGAGTGGAAGGTCAGGTCCGTGCGCACCCGAACGGGGAAGTCCGGATTCGTCAGGCCATTGGCCAGCAGATTCCGCTCGCCAGCCTGGCCCCATTGTTCAACCAACCACCGGGCATGGTGTCCGGGGATGGTGCTTTCGAGATACGTGACGCCAGGATCAAGGGAACAGAGCCCGTCAGCGCGGACGCCGAGCTGCGCGTGTTCAACCTGGGTGTCAACATGATGGGGAACCATCAACTGGGCAATTTCGCCGCTCAGTTGCAAGGTAGTGACGGCGAGTTCACCCTGTCATTTCGCGATGTGGGGGAAAACGCGCCCTTCAGTGTTTCCGGCGACGCCGAATTCTCTCTCCCCCAGCGCCGCTACAGCATCAATGGACGGATTCGTGCGCGGGACGATGCCCCCGAAAACCTGGCCAGCATGCTGCCTTACCTGGGACAGGCCGATGAGCAGGGTGCCCACCCTCTGCGCCTGAGTGGACGCATTCAATAGCCGTTATCGAGGAAGCTCAAGAGATCCCTCAAAAGGAATACTCGTCAGGCCAGTCAACCGTGGTGGAGCGCACCGCTTCACCGGCCGCGACACGCTGGCGATCCCGCAGGGACAATCGGTTCTCCGGCCACCACCGCTTGACGGATCGTTGGTACTCCCCCGCCATGCGCTGCAACGCGGCATACAGGGAGTCGCTGTAGGCAATTTTCACCAGACGCCCGGCGTATCGAATGGAACCGCTGACCATGCGGGCACCCAGCGCTCTCTTGACGATGCCCATCTGAAGCGTCAGTCGAAAGAGATCACCATCGTGAACCTTTCCGCTGAAGGGTCGATTGAGCAGGAGTGCCACGTGGTGGGAGCGGTGCCCCTTCGTGCGCGCGAAAACAGCGTGAGGAACGGCTGTCACACCGTTGGCACGGAACTGGCGTCCGCGGTTGCCCATGATGCTCGCCGCGATGACACTGAATTCATCGGGATCAAGCTCGAAGCGCTCGCAAATTTCCTTGCGGCGCGCAATGCGGTTCTTGCGAAACAGAGCGACGGTCGCCGCGCAGATCAAGGCCAGACCTGCCACCATCATCAGGAGCGAGACCAGCCCGTCGTCCCCGCCCAGCCCCAGAGAGAGAAACCGGAGGAATACGAGCAAACCCAGCAGCGACAGAGCCAGCCCGAAACCCAACAAGGCCCAGAAAATGGTCTGCAGGACGTCCTTGCGGACATCCACGTCGTTGTCCGTCACCGCCCCACCGGCAACGGCACCCTCCAGCTGCCCGCGCAAATTGCAAAAGCGGACAGGATTATCCGCGAACATGGCGAGCTGCTTTGCCCCTGTTTCCTTATTGGCCACGCCGTCATTCCCCCCGACTACCGTCGTGCCTGGTCATGTACCTGCTCGCATCTGGGAAACCCTCCCCAGAAACAGTCACTTATGGAATTGATTTAAAGTGGAACGTTGGCTTACGACACCACACATCAAGGGGTGCTGTCAATTTTTTCCGAAACGCACTCGTTCAGAAAATGCCGGAAATGACGACGTATCGCCCGGGCCGACCCGGCCAGGGCATGACCATCCGGCACCAGCAGAAGGTGTCCCGACCGTTCACGAGCTGCATTGATGCTCTGATCCACCGGTACGATGTCGTCTTCCCAGCCGTGAACCAGCCAGGAGGGCACATCCGCAGGCAACGTCGCTGTGTCATGCTCGGGCATGTCAAAGGCCGGCGCCATCAGGAACAGGCCGAGCGGCGGAACACGGCAGGCGGCCATTGCCGATACCCAGCCTCCCATGCTGGATCCCACCAGGAGAAACGGACGCGCCTCTTCCGCCAACAGGGCCAGTAAGGCGGATAAGCGGTCGTGACCATGGGAATGTTGGGAATAATCCGGGCTGACCACGTCCAGGCCGTGCTCACCGGCAATTCTGGCCAGATAGGTGATCTTGCTTCCCCATGGGCCGCTTTCCTTCCCGTGCGCGAAATAAACCACAGCATCCATCAGTCCGCCTCCACCACCTGGTTGCGCCCCCCATCCTTGGCGGCATAGAGAGCCCTGTCCGCCGAGCGGATCAAAGCGTCCAGGTCTGTCTGCTCCGAGGCGGCAATCGCCACACCCACACTGAGCGTGAGTTCGCCGCTCTCCAGCTCGGGTTCAACGCTGAGACCTTCGGCGGCTTGGCGAATCCGTTCCGCCGCCTCCATTGCCCGTTTACGACCGGTCTCGGGCAACAAGGCGATGAATTCCTCGCCACCGAAACGGGCAAGCAGATCCGATCGCCGGAGCTCATCCACCAGCAAGTGGCCGAATGCCTTCAGGCAGCGGTCGCCAACCTCATGGCCATGGCGGTCGTTGATGGCCTTGAAATGATCCAGATCGATCAAGAGCAACCCCGTCTCATGCCCATAGCGACTCGCCCGCTGCAACTCCTCACGGGCGCAATGCTCGAAGTGTCGACGATTAAGCAGCCCGGTCAGACCATCCGTTGTTGCCAGCTGTTCAACACGGGAGAACAACTCCGCTTTCTGCAGGGCCATCATGGCCTGCGTCCCGATGGAGGAAAGCAGGTCCCGTTCCGGGTGCGTGAAAGCCGACCCTGAGCGGGTCAGAACCAGCAAGCCGAAGCTGCCCTCGCTGACCTCAACAGGAACCAGGGCCCCAAAGGAGGTCTTTGGTTCCGGGAAGGAGAGCAGAGTCAGCTCCCCATGCTCCATGAGTTGAACCACGCCCAGCTGGCGGGTTCGCGCGACGGCATCCCGCAACAGGACAGGAACCCGTTCGAGAGCCGTCTGCCTGGCCCTTGCTCCACGACTGCCCTGGCAGATCAATTGGCCATCCACCTCCATGAACATCGCCACCGCCTCAGCGTCGACCAGTTCCTTCAGGGTCTCGGCCAGACGATCGATCAACAACCCCTGATCCAGGGAGCCTGCCAGTCGGGTGGACATTCGATGGAGCTGTTCCGCCAGATGCAATCGCTGTTCTTCCTCACGTCGCGCCTGTTCAAGCTGCTGACGCCGGGCGTAGGAACGTACCCCCAGAAAAACCAGCAGAAGCACCAGCAGCGAATAGGCGATATAAGCCAGGGGGTGAAGCCAGAAGGGTCGTTCAACACGGACGGAAAGGCTGGCGCCCGTCTCGTTCCAGATCCCGAGACTGTTGGCCGCTCTTACCTGAAAGACATAGGCCCCGGGCGGGAGATTGGTGAAAATGGCGCGATTGAGCCCGTCACTGGAACGCCATTGCTCGTCAAAGCCCTGAAGGCGGTACTCAAAGCGATTCTTGCGCAGATTTCGAAAATCCAGTGCCGTGAAACTGACAGACAGGAACCGCTCTCCGTAGGGAACGGAGACCTGCCCCCCTGATTGGGCCAGATCAAATTCGTTGAAGCGCTTGCTCCCAATCTGGACGGACGTGATGGCAACCGGCGGAGGGGGGGCGGTGAACTCCAGCTGATTGACGTCAAAAAGATTGATGCCATTCAGACCACCAAAGGCCATGCGACCGTCCGGAAGGCGTCGATAGGCACCCGCATTGAACTCGTTGCTCTGCAAGCCGTCGCTCACATCAAATGTCTGCAGACTGCCGTCATCGGAACGAATCACCACCAGACCCTGGGCGGTCGACGCCCAGATATTCCCGTCCGGATCCATGGACACGGCATAAACGGAATCAACGGGAAGGTCGCCAGAGGCATCGTATCGCTGGCTTTCCCCGGTATTCGGATTGATCCGGTAAAGACCCGACTGGGTAGCCAGCCAGAGCCTGTCACCGGCCTCCTCCAGAACCCCTGACACACCGCCGTGCTCGAGCGTCAGAAGCCGGCCTTCACCCTGCCAGTCCTCCGGTCCGATGCGAAGGTCGATGCGGTCGGATGCAATGTCATAGCGCGCAACCCCGCGCGAGCCGACTACCCAGAGATGCTCTTCCTCCGCACCCATCCAAATCCCAAACAGGTTCGCCATCCCGGTGCGATCGGCACCAAGCATTCTGAACCAGCGTTCGCCACCTCCCGCCGAGGGAAGCCGTGCCACAATGGTGTCACCAAGGGTCAGAAACAGGCGCCCCTGATCATCACCGGTCACCGAATAGACCGGATACCAATACTGCGGTGGATCTTCCTCCAGCTTTCCGAACAAGGGGATTCGCTCGTAGCGTGTCTGGTCCACCGAGGCACCGGATTCCATTCGCCACAGACCGGCCAGGCTCCCGATCCAGAGTGTCCCGTCCGGATCCAGGTACAGAGAGGAGACATGGGGCGGTTCCTCCCTCTCGGGGTCAATGTCGGGCTCAAGCCGGGTCACGGATTGCAAGCCGATCTCGCGGGGCCAGTGAAGCCGGGCCAGCCCACCCTGGGTTCCAACCCATATCTGACCATCCTGATTCGCTTCGATCGCCCAGACCACCGGGTTGGGAAGGCTCGCCTCATCGAGAGCATGGTGACCGAAATGCCCGAATGCCAGGGCCTGGGGGTTCAGTCGCTGAAGCCCGCTGTTCTCCGTCCCCACCCAGACAAGCCCGCTTGAATCGACCATGAGCGACATGAGTTCATTCTCGGCGAGGCCTCTGGGCATGGCCGGATCCGCTTCGAACTTCCTGACCTCGCCGGAATCAGGTGAATAACGCACCAGGCCGCCACCGTAGGATGCAAACCACAGGTCACCCGCCGGTGTCTCCGCGATTTCCCAGACCGGGGAAACACCGATTGCCGCACCCAGGGCGTGATCCGAGTCGAATTGGCGGACGCCCCCGTCCACGGGCAGCATGAAGACCCCGTTTGAACCCCCAACCCAGAGATTGCCGCGGGCGTCGGTGAACAGGGCGGCAACAAAACCGTCATTCGGAATGGCAGTGCCATCGGAGCGCTCATGCCAGGGCAGCAACTGCCCGGCTTCATTGACCCTCGCCAGACCACGACGGGTACCAAAAACCGGCAATCCCCGTGAATCGGCCGTAACGGCGACAAATGGCGCTGAAACTCCGGGGGCATCGCCGGCCTCCTCGGTCTGGGCAATTTCAAGCACACGAAATTCCGACTGCCCCGGCTCACGCACCAGAACGCCGTCCTGACTGGTGGCCCAGACCGTTCCATCCGGCTGAGCCATCAGATCCCAGATCAGACCATGAAGATCCGGTTCCGAGGCCTTGACGGGTATCCGTTCGACACGGCCCGAATCCGGATCGAGCCGGTGAATGCCACCCGTCATGGTGCCCACCCAGATGGCCCCGTCCGCGCCTTCGGCCAGTGATATCGCAAAGTTGTCCGCGAGGGATGCCGGATTGCCCGGTTCGTGACGGAACAGGCGAAAACCCTGGCCGTCGTAGCGATGAAGGCCGGCTTCCGTACCGATCCAGATGAAGCCTCGGCGATCCTGGAGCAGACTTCCCACTGTATTCTGGTGCAGGCCATCCTCGATGGTCAGCTGCTCAAAGCGGGCGAACTCCGGAGCCGGACCTGCGGACACCAGGGTGGGAAGGGCAAGAAGAGCCAGCGCAAGCAACGCCACACGGACCTGACCATCAAAATGTAGGCAATCTCGCAAAACTCTGACTCCCACTGGCGGGAAACGACGGATCCCCAACAACCACCCGTCACGGGTACGCCATCAACGCTCCGCTCATGGCAGGCCCGACAGACTCACACCCGCATACCAGGCACCATCATAGAAGGATAGGGCCACGCAATACAGCCCTCCAGCGCCGGCAAGCGCTCGCGCGACCCTGCAAACCTGATTCAATCACGATTCCTCGGCCGACTCGTGACCCGCTCAATGGCGACATCCACGGCTTTTTCCACGGCATCTTCCATCCGCGCGAACTCTTCCTCACTCAGATGACTACCGAGATCCACCGTGTTTCTGACATATCTGGGCGGAAGCTGGTTCAGCGCCACACAGGCCACATCCTCGACAAAACCGTGCGCCGGGCGCTCCATGCGCGACTCCATGCGTTTCCAGAGGTAATCCTGAACCAGTTGTTCATAGAAATTACTGATCTCAAACATGCCCCTCACTCCTCCAATCCGGCTGAACCCATGATCACGCCAGGCTTTAACGCTGTAAAGCCTGGCGCTTTTGGTAACACCGTCCCATTTAATGAAACGCCCTGGCAATGACTGCCGGCTGCATATTTTCGCCTCTGCGCATATACTGGGGAACCGGCAGGCCTGCAATGGTCTCAGGAATGGAATCCCCGGGTCGCTGCAGCACAACGCGGTCACCAAGCGAACACATGGAGTCCTGTGGATGGAAAACGTTTTCGTTGCCCGCCAGCCGATATTCCGCCGTGATCTTTCCCTGTATGGCTATGAACTGCTTTTTCGATCCGGCGTAAGCAATGCCGCCAACATCGGTGATGGCGATTCGGCAACATCCGAAGTCATCATGAATACATTCACGGTGTTTGGCCTCGATGATCTGGTTGGAGAGGCAACGGCATTCATCAATCTCACTCGGCGATTTCTGGTTGAAACCAGCCCCCTCCCCCTGCCCACCCGGCAGACGGTCATCGAAATTCTGGAAGACATCCGCATCGATGATGAATTGATCGCCGCCGTCGAACGATTGAAAGCCGATGGCTACACCATTGCACTTGATGACTTTCATTACACGCCGGACAGCGATCCCCTGCTGCACATGGCCGACATCGTCAAGCTGGAAATGTCGACCCTGAATTCGCCCGATGCCCAGAATCTGATTGACCGCCTGCGGCAATTCGACGTCAAGATTCTTGCCGAGAAAATCGAGGACTACGGCCAACTGGAACGTTGCCGCTCCCTCGGCTGCGATTACTTTCAAGGGTTCTTCCTGAGCCGACCGGATATCTCTGCAACCACGGCGATTCCCACCGAACGTCTCGCCATCATGGAATTGCTGGCCAAGATGCATGACCCCAAGGCCGACATCGCCGACATGGAAACGGTCATTGGCCGTGACCTTTCCCTGAGTTACAAACTCCTGCGCTATATCAATTCGGCTTTCTATCGCCGGGCCTTCGAGATTCGTGCCCTGCGCCAGGCCATCATGATGCTGGGCATGAAGGAACTCAGACGCTGGGGCTCGATCGTCTCTCTCTGCAACATCTCCGACAAGCCGGATGAACTCGTCAATCTGCTTCTGATTCGGGCTAAGATGGCCGATCTCCTCGCAAAGGACATGTTTCCCGATGAAGCAGATGCCTGCTTCATCGCCGGCCTGTTTTCCGGCCTGGATGCCATGCTCGACCGCCCCATGGAGGAAATACTCCAGCGCTTGCCACTGGCCGATGAAATCAAGGAGGCGCTGCTGCATCGAAGTGGCCCTGCCGGCCAGGTGCTGACGGCCGTACTGGGCTACGAAGAGGCTGATCCCAGCGGCCTCCATCTGCCCCAGCTCACGGCCGAACAGGTCAGGCAACACTATCTTGCTGCCGTACACTGGCAGCAGCAGCACCGCACCCTGTTCTAGCGCCTCAGAATCCCCACTCACCGTAAGCCGCGTCGGTGAACCACTAGGCCACATGAGGCTGCTTCTTGCGGGCCGCCTTGCAGCGATACATGGCCTGATCGGCGCGATCCAGCAACTGGCCCCGGTTGTCGCCTGGCCGATATTCCGACACCCCCATGCTGACGCCAGGTGCCATGGCCGCCCGATTCAGGCCATCTTCGATCTTGGCCCGGACGGTCTCTGCGCCTGAAGCATTGGTGTCTGGCAGGATGACCACAAACTCGTCACCACCGAGTCGCGCAACGCGATCCACACCGCGCAATCGGTCATTGAGGATTCCCGCAAGAACCGTGAGCATCCTGTCACCAATTGCATGGCCACACTCATCGTTGACACGCTTGAGATTGTCCACGTCCAGAAGAATCACGGAAAGCGGCTGGCGGCTGCGTTCCGCCCGCTGCAGCTCGACATCCAGGAAGTGATCCAGCCCGCTGCGATTCAGGCAGCCGGTGAGCCCATCAAGAAAGGCCCTCTGCTCGGCCACATGCAGGGCGAGAATGCGGCTGATTGCCGCAATTACCAATGGCGCGGCGACGGCCAGGGCTTCCCCGCACGGGTAGCATTCCTTCCCGAACACCCGGAGACGTCCAAGCCGTTGTCCATCGTGTACCAGATCGCCATCCAGGAGTGGTGTACCCCACTCGCCCCGGCTCCATCGCCCGGCGTCACCGGCATCCAGCTCAACACCGGTGATCGCCGACGCATGATCAGTGGATCGATCACAGGGCCCCGGCCTGTGCAGGGCCGCGACCGCTTCCGCGGGGGTCTCCGCCCGCAGCAACGGGCCGAGCAAGCAAGACACTGAATGGTCAAATGGAGAATTCTGCATGGGTCCTCACCGAAACAGATCGTGAGGCATCACATGCAAATCACATGCCTGGAAAGATAATTCCTTGAATTACGGTGACTTGCGGGATCGCGCGGAAGCGACGACCGGCAAGGGCTTGCCGGCCGTCGGAGTTTCGACGGGTGATCAGGACGGTGAAACCGCTTCGCTCATCAGCTTCTCGTCGTCCTTGCGGTGAAACAGGCTGTAGAGCACCGGGATGACCAGCAGGGTCAACAGGCTGGCGGAGAGCAGCCCGCCAATGACCGCCCTCGCCATGGGTGCCTGCTGTTCGGCGCCCTCCCCCACACCCAGAGCCAGGGGCAACATGGCAAACGTGGTGGTCAGGGTGGTCATCAGCACGGGTCTCAGGCGACGGCGGCCGGCTTCCACGATCGCCGCTTCCAGGCGCAAACCATCCCAACGTTGCAGACGCGCCGTCTGATCGACAATCAGAATGGAGTTATTCACCACGATCCCGACCAGCATGATCATGCCAATCATTGACTGCATATTGAACGTCGTTCCGGTGAGGAAGAGCATGAAGCTCACCCCGATGATGGCCAGGGGCACGGTGAACATGACAATCAGCGGGTCACGAAGGGACTCGTAAAGGGAGGCGAGCACCATGTAGACCAGAATGATTGCCATGATCATGGCCAGACCCAGTTCCGAGAATGCTTCCTGCTGATCTTCAAACTCACCGCTCACGAAGGCTTCATAGCCCTCCGGCATCGGTATATCCCGCAGGAGCGACTGGATGTCGGCCGCCACCGAGCCCAGGTCACGCCCGCTGATGTTTGCGTAGATCACGCTCAGGCGCTGCTGGTTCTTGCGATCGATCTGCTGTGGCCCGATGCCCTCGGTAATGTCGATGATGTTGCGCAAGGCGATCTGCTGCCCCTGATCATTGGGAACCGTCAGATTGAGAATCTGCGGCTGGGTCAGCCGTTCGGAATCCCGCATGCGGAGCAGCATGTCGTATTCGCGCCCCTGTTCACTGAACTGGCCTGCCCTGACACCACCGATGGCGGCCTCCAGCGTCCTGGCGGCACGCTCCACCGAGACTCCCAGATCGGCCGCCCGGGTCCGATTGATGACCATCAACTCTTGCGGGATCCCTTCTTCCCGGCTCAGGCGGGTGTCCGTGATGCCCTCCACGTCCCGAACCCGTTCATTGATATCGTCGGCGAGGGACTGGAGGCGATCCAGTTCGAAACCGCGAATTTCAATCTCGAGGGGTTCGCCATCGCCGCCCCCGGTGCCCATGCGAAGAAGAAACAGGCCCTGACCGGCACGTGTGCGGATGGTTGCACCCGGGATGTCCTGTAACAGCGGCCGAAGGTCGGCGGCAATCTGGTCACTGCTGCGGTCACGCTCCCGCACTCCGACGAGATTCAATCGAAGCTGTCCGGTATGACCACTGCCGCGCCAGCCGGAAGAGCCCATTCGCGTGTAGCTGGACTCCGTTTCCGGCACGGCCGGGATGACAATGTCTTCCACCTTTCGCATCACCTCGTCCAGCAACTCCAGACGAGTGCCCGGGGCCATCTCCACGCTGACACGGACTTCACTTTCATCCGCCGCGGGCATGAACTCCGCACCGATCCGGGGAACCAGGGTCAGCGCCAGCAGCAGAATGAGGGCGGTGACCGCCAATGTCATGCCACGATTCAGCAGGGCCATCTGCAACAGGGAGCGATAGCGCTCCTCCAGTCTGTCGAAACCACGGCCCAAGACCTGCGCCAGGCGCTTGAAGGGATGTGGCCCTCCCGTCAGGGCCTGTCCTTCATCCTTCAGGATTCTGGAGGCCAGCATCGGAACGACCGTCAAGGCCACCAGAAGCGAACAGATGAGCGCAAAACCAACGGTATAGGCCAACTGACTGAACATTTCCCCGGATATCCCCTGGGCGAACACCAGTGGCGCAAAGATCACCAGGGTGGTCACCGTGCTGGCAATGATGGCCGGCCCCACCTGTGACGTGCCTTCGATCGCCGCCTCGGTGCGATTGTCCGCTTCCTCCTTTCGAACCCGGGATATGTTCTCCAAAACCACAATGGCGTTATCCACCATCAGGCCGACCCCGAGGGCCAGGCCGCCAAGGGTCATGAGATTGAGGGTGAACCCGCCGAAGAAGATCAGGGCAAAGGTGGCGATCAGCGATGTGGGAATCGCCACGGCAACCACCAGCGTACCGCGGATGCTGCGCAGGAAGGCCAGCAGTACCAGTACCGCCAGAATCCCGCCGTAGAGAATGGTCGTGGTCAGATTGTCGATGGAGTTCTGAATGTATTCCGACTGATCGATCACCGGAACCAGACCGATTTGTGGATAATCCCGGGCAATGCGACGCATCTCCGCATTGACCCGTTCGGCTACATCAACCGTATTGCTGCCGGCCTGTTTGCGAACCGCAATTCGCACACCAGGGTGTTCATTGATGCGAATGATACGGGTAATGCGCTCATGGCTGTCGGCCACCTCGGCAATCTGACCGAGGCGAACGGGCCCGCCATCCCGTCGAGCCACCACCAGGCGCTCGATTTCTTCCAGACTCTGGAATTTGCCGGGCGTCCTCACGGCCACATCCAGCCGACCGCGCTCAACCTCGCCGGCCGGAACGGTAATGTTGGCTTCTCGCAGGGCGCCACGTATCTGATCCAGGGGCAGATCAAGTGCCTGCAGACGTTCGGGATCCACGCGGATCTGAATCTGTCGACTCAAGCCACCCCAGATATCCAGGGAAGCCACGCCCGGTATGCGCTCGATCCGGTAACTCAACTCTTCGTCAATCAGACTACGCAGAGCGATCGGGTCCAGGTCGCTGGATACCCCGTAGATGAGGATGGGAAAACTGGCCGGGTCAAACTTGCGCAATCGTGGCCGATCGGCCTCGTCCGGCAGAGCATTGACGATCTGATCCAGGCGATCGCGGATGTCGTTTGCGGCCACATCCAGATCCACGCCCCACTGGAAGGTCACCCGCACGTTGCTGCTGCCTTCCGACGATACCGACGTCAGCTCCTCGATACCGGCCACCGTGGCCACGGCTTCTTCCACGCGCCGTGTAATCGTCTCCTCGACCTCTTCGGGGCTGGCATTCTCGTAGGAGGTTGCCACAGTCAAAGTCGGATAGGTCACATCCGGCATCAGATCGATGGGAAGACGGCTCAGGCTGAACAGCCCGACCAGGACGGCGATCAGGGCCATCATCGTGGTAAACACAGGACGATTGACCGTCAGCTTCGCAATCTTCATTTCTGGAATGTGCTCCTGTCACCGCCACGATCTTGAGAGAATTCAACCGTGATCGGGCGAAGGTTCAGTGGTTGGATCAACCGGATTCCGGAATGCGCACGGGCGTTCCATCTCCCAGGCGGTGCTGGCCCAGCGTCACCACATCGCCTTCGATTGCCGGCGAGAGGATCTGGGCGTACTCCGGTGTCCTGACACCGACGGTCACTGGAACGAATCGGGCGACCCGCCCCTCTTCACCCCTTTCACCATCCTGCGTTTCAATCAGGAATACGCCACGCTGACCGGCATGGCGTGTCAGCGCATCCAGTGGTACCACCCTGGCATCCTCGATGGTCTCGACGGCAATCTCGAGCCTGACGAAGAAGCCGGGACCGAGGCGACCATCGTCATTGGGCACATGCAGCTCCACGCGGGCCTGGCGGGTATCCTCGCGCAGCTGGGGGGCAATACGGGCCACGGTTCCGGGAAACACCTCACCGGGCCAGGCATCACTGCGAATCGCCACGGATTGGCCAACGCTCAGGCGAGCAAAATCTCGGTCGGTAACAAATGTGACGCCACGCAGGGCACCGGTTCCTAGAACGGAGACAATCGCTTCATTGGCGGAAACGTTCGATCCTTCGTCGATGAAACGCTCTCCGACCACGCGTGTCTGCTCACCCCCTCCATTCCATTCGGCACGAACCGTGGCATAGGACCGTCGCAATTCGGCGGCGCGCAGGGCAGCAAGACGCTGAGCCACCTGGGCACGATTGACTTCAACATTGGATCGGGCGGCCTCGAACTCGGATTGCCCCACATCGTACTCCGACTCGGATGCAAGGCCCTGCTGGCGCAACTCCTCGAGACGCCGGTATTCACGCTCGCGAACATCCCGTCGCGCCTGGGCGTCCTCGAACTGAGCCCGCGCTACATCCAGCGCCGCCTGCGCTTCGGCCACCTCCTGTTCGAACTCCTCATCGTCCAGTCGCGCGATGACCTGGCCACGCTCGACCGTGTCGCCGATATCCACCGTCAGCTGACGGACGCGGCCGCTGACCTTGGAGGCAAGCATGAATTGACTCTCGGGCAGAAGGGTACCCGTGTAATTCGCCACGTCCTGGATGTCCCGAAACTCAACGGGGGCGGTCTCGACGGCCACGGCCTGCCCCCCCCGCTGGAAACCATCGGGGGCTCCGCGCTGGCCATCCGGCCCACCACCAAACCACCAGACCAGAGCGATGGCAGCGGCAAGGCCACCGAGTACAACTGCCTTGATGTTCTTCATTCCTCTGGAAATCCTTATCGGCGTTGAAGAGGTCATTTATTTGAATTTTCGAAGAGACGTCAGGATTCAACGACACCCACGCCTGTGACCAGACCGGGCAGCGCAGGTTCCAACGAAATCGAACGATTATCGACGCCCTGCCTCCGACCAGACCTGCAGTTCCAGGTAACGCCGCTGCGCATCGCTCTGAATGGCGCCAGGCCGTGCCTGCCGGACACGTGCGATGGCTGCGGCTGCACTCAGGCCCTGCTCCATGAGCAGACGGCCCGCCACCGTGCCAGTCCGCCCGAGCCCGGCAAGACAGTGAACCAGAATCCGCCCCCCCGAACCGAGGATGTACGTCACCTCGGGTTCCGATTGTCGCCAGGCCTGCTCAAAGGCCTGTCCCGGCGCCTGAAAATCCCCGATCGGGCAATGCCACCATTGCATTCCCGCCCGTTCCACGGCTGGACCCAGGCCCTCCAGGCCCAGCCAACGCAGTTCCGAAGCTTCATTGAGTGTCAACACGCCCAGGGCACCCCACTCCGCAATTGACCGAAGTTCTTCTTCCAGCTGCGCGTGACGCCGCAGCGGATTACCGGGCCGGGTGCCGGGACAGCGGGAAAGCCCCAGCACGCCAGGCATGCCCGGCAGCGGAAGGCTGTCAATCGTGATCATTCACAGGACACCTCTTAACAGGAGCCTCGGATCAAGCCCAGCATGCACGCAATCGCCTTACAGGTAAGGCGTAAACAGACGGGCTACACCGTTGCGCAGACGAACGGGCAGAGAGCGAGCGGACAACATGCCGCTGGTAATCTCGTGGCAGGTCGCCAGTCGGCTGTCGAAGCCCTGATTGAGATCCCTCAGCAGCCATTCGTCATAGCACTCCACATTGCACTCGAAATTCAGCGAGAGGCTGCGTGGGTCCCAATTGGCCGAGCCCACCAGGGCCCAGGCATCATCCACCGTCAGCAACTTTGAATGATCGAAAGGCGGTGGCGAATACCAGATACGCACACCCCAGCGGAGAAGGGAGCCAAGCTGGGGCTCGCAGGCCCAGGCAACAATGGGCAGATTGTTTCTGGCAGGCAGGATGATGTCCACTTCCACGCCTCTCAGAGCCGCTGTACACAATGCGTCCCTGAGGGTGGCATCGGGAAGAAAATAGGGCGTCATGACACGAACCCGGGACTTGGCAACGGCAATGGCGCCACTCATGACCTGGCGCAGCGTATCGTAGCGTTCGTCCGGGCCATCAGCGATCACCCTTGCCAATGACGCGCCTGGTCGTTCGGGCGGAGGAAACCAGCGTGCTCCGCGCAGGGCCTCACCGGCACTGAAGGCCCAGTCCTCGGCGAAAACCGCCTGAAGCTCTGAGACCACCGGCCCCTCAACCGAGAAATGCAAATCCTGAATCGGGTGTCTGGGATGGCGTTGCAGGCAATTACCCTCCGCAATGTTCATACCCCCGACATAGCCTTGGCGACCGTCCACGACCATCAGCTTGCGGTGGTTCCGAAGGTTCATGAACGGCAGATTCCACGGTAGCCGGGGCGGCAGAAAGCGCGAATGTGGTATACCACGGCGACGCAACACACCCTCAATGGTCGGCAGGGTGTAGCGCAAGCCCACTGCGTCCACCAGCACGCGGATATCGACGCCGCGATCCCTGGCCCGGCCCAGCGCCTCGGCAAACTGCTTTCCGACCGAGTCGTTATTGAAGATATAGGTGCTCAGGGAAATGCTGGTGCTGGCCGACTCGATCGAAGCGAGCATGGCTGGGTAGGCCTCATCTCCGTTTCTCAGCACCCCCAGGCGGTTGCCTCCGAGGAGGGGCTGTCGGGCCACGCGATTGGAGAGACGGGACAGGGGCTGGAGGGCGGCCGGGACGAAGCGATCCAGGGACCCGGGTGCAAATGCAGCCAGATCCTGCTCACCCTGCACGCGTTCCATTCCATGACGCAGGAGTGTCGCCCGGCGCTGAATGCGGTTGACGCCCAGAAGCAGATACAAAATCGAACCCACCACGGGTGCCAGCCAGATCACGCCCACCCAGGCCACTGCCGCGCGGGTATCGCTCTTGTTGAGAATGGCATGCCCAGACACTACGGCGGCCAGCGCCAGGGTTGCCAGAGCCAGGGCGGGCGTACCCCACGCCGCCAGAGCCGATTGCAGAAACTCCACCTTCCCCCCTCAGCCGAGCTCAGCAAGAATCTCGCGATGGATGGTCAGATCATCGTCGGAAAAAAGAACGAAGCGAATGAGACGAACCGCGGATAGGCTGGGAGCCCGCTGAACCATGACATGCAGCGCAATGGCGGCAGCATCGCGCTTTGGGTACGCGAAGGCGCCGGTGGAAATCGCCGGGAATCCCAGGCTACCCAGTTTCGCTTCCTCCGCCAGATCGAGTGCCCGTTCGTAACATCGGGTCAGCAGACGATCCGAGGGCTCATCCACGCCGTAGACCGGCCCCAGGCAATGAATCACATGCCGATTGGGCAATGAAAACGCAGGGGTAATGACCGCCGACCCCGGATCGATCGGGGCAAGCGGGCGGCAGGCTGCTTCCAGTTCCGCCCCCGCGGCCCGGTGAATGGCACCGGCCACCCCGCCGCCCGGCATCAACCCGGCATTGGCGGCATTGATGACCGCATCAAGATCCGGCTGGCGCGTAATATCGCCTTTCGCCAACTGTATTGTGACGGAATGAAACTGACGCTCCATGGCCACCACCTCCCGACGGGCCGGACACGCCATTCAGCATAGCAGCCGGCGAGCGGTTCAGCCGGTGTAGCGCTGGAACACAAGCGTCGCGTTGGTGCCGCCGAAACCGAAACTGTTCGACATGACCCGGTTCAGCTGCACCGAATCCCGGCGCTGGGTCACCACCCCCTTCCCTTCGGCCGACGGATCCAGATTTTCGATGTTGGCCGAAGCGGCGATGAACCCCTCCTGCATCATGAGCAGGGAAAAGATGGCTTCATGGACACCAGCGGCACCCAGGGAATGCCCTGTGAGGGATTTGGTGGATGCAACGGGCGGCATGTCTTCTCCGAACACCGCATTCATGGCTTCCAGTTCCGTGATGTCGCCCTTGGGGGTACTGGTGCCATGGGCATTGACATAGTCAATGCCACCATCGAGCGATTCCATGGCCTGCCGCATGCAGCGGACTGCGCCTTCACCGCTGGGAGCCACCATGTCGGCACCATCCGACGTCGCCCCGTAACCGACCAGTTCCGCGAGGATCGGGGCATTGCGGGCCTGGGCGTGTTCCAGATCTTCCAGCACCAGCATGCCGCCACCACCGGCAATGACGAAGCCGTCACGATCCCGGTCGTAAGGCCTTGAGGCCTTTTCAGGCGTGTCATTGTATTTCGACGACAAGGCACCCATGCCATCGAACATCATGGTCATGGTCCAGTGTTCGTCCTCACCCCCACCGGCGAACACCACATCCTGCTTGCCAAGCTGAATCTGCTCCATGGCATTGCCAATGCAATGGGCACTGGTGGCACAGGCCGAAGAGATGGAGTAATTGATGCCCTTGATGCCGAACGCCGTGGCCAGACAGGCAGAGGTTGTGCTGCTCATGGCCTTCGGCACGGTAAAGCTGCCGACCCGCCGGATACCCTTCTCACGCAGGATGTCCGCTGCCTTGACCAACCAGGACACAGACCCCCCGCCGGAGCCGGTGATCAGACCGATCCTGGGATCCGACAATGCCTCCGGGTCGAGGCCGGCACCCCGGGCTGCCTCCTCCATGGCCACGTAGGCATAAGCGGCCGCGTCGCCCATGAAGCGCATGGGCTTGCGCGGCACGCGGGCTTCGAGATCGATATCTGGCCGCGCGGAAACCCGACTGCGAAGACCCAGTCGTTCATATTCCTCATTGAAGCGAATGCCTGACCGGCCATTCCTGAGGGAATCCACGACGGTTTCCGGATCATTACCCAGGCAGGAAACGATGCCCATTCCGGTGACAACGACTCTACGCACAGCGGTCTTCCTTATGATCGATTGAGTAAAGCCGCCATCTTACCAAATCATGGCTGCCGACAACCGCTACCGCCCGTATTTCAAGCGACCGTTCGGTCCGGTTTGACGAACACCCCGTCCATGCGCCAAGTTGAACCTCAGTGCGCATAATCAGCGGGAGAAGAAAATGACGGCGAAAACCTCAACACGACAAGGTGATACCCATATCTCCGTGCTCGACCCGCAGGATGACAGCCTCGTAGCCGAAGTCCCCCGTCACGATGCGGCCGGCATGCGCAAGGCCATTGACCGGGCGGATGCGGCGCGCGACCGGGCCCGGCGCATGCCGGTCCACGAGCGCATGCGCGTTCTTTATGACGCTTCCGATTACGTGGACCGGCACCGCGCCGAGTTTGCCGACACTCTGGCGCGAGAAGGGGTAAAGACCATCAATGAGGCCCGCGCCGAAGTTGCCCGGGCCGTCATGACCCTGCGGCTTTCCGCGGAGGAGACCCGGCGCATCGTGGGTAACACCATTGCCTTCGACCAACGCCCGGGCAGCGAGAACCGCTTCGGGTATTCCCGCCGCATTCCCGTGGGACTGATTGGCGCCATCACGCCCTTCAATGACCCGCTGAATCTGGTGGCGCACAAGGTTGGCCCGGCCATTGCGGGGGGCAATACCGTCATTGTCAAACCGCATGAGGCAACCCCGCTATCGGCCCTGAAGCTGCTGGAAGCCTTCGAAGCTGCGGGCATCGAGAACGGCATTTTCCAGGTTGTGACTGGCTACGGGCATGATGCCGGGGATGCCCTGGCCGTGGATGAGCGGGTACGGATGATCTCCTTCACGGGTGGCCGAAGCACTGGCGAGAAGATCATGCAGCGTGCCGGTCTGAAGAAGTTCGGCATGGAACTTGGAAGCAACTCCCCCACCATCATCATGGATGATGCGGATCTGGAGCAGGCCATCCCGGCCGTGGTGGGTGGCGCCATTGCGGCGGCTGGCCAGAACTGCCTGCATGTACAACGACTGCTTCTGCATGAGTCCATCTATGAGACGGCTCGGGACCAGTTCGTGGCGGCCATGACCCGGGTTCGCTATGGCGACAAGTATTCCGAAGACATGGACATGGGTCCGTTGATCGACAAGGCGGCCGCCGAACGGGTCGAACAATCAGTCGAGAATGCCATGCGTGACGGAGCTCGCCTGCTGACGGGTGGCCAGCGCGATGGAAATTACTACGCACCCACGGTACTGGAGGCCGTCCCGGCGAACCATCCCATGGTCAAGGATGAGATTTTCGGCCCCGTCACCAGCCTGCATGCCTTTGCCAGCGAAGATGAAGCGATCGAGATCGCCAATTCCGTGGATTACGGCCTGCATGCCGGGGTCTTCACACGTGATGTGGACACGGCCTTCCGGGTAGCGGATGCCCTGGAGTGTGGTGGTGTCATGATCAATGACAGCAGCGACTACCGGCTGGATGCAGCACCCTTTGGCGGCGTCAAGGGCTCCGGCATCGGTCGCGAAGGCGTGGGCTATGTCCTCAATGAAATGACCGAGCCCAAGGTCTATTGCTTCAACATCCGATTCCCCAAGGGCTGGACCTGATGCCGAACCGGGGAAGCTGTGACTGAGAAGCTGAACTCGACCGGCGCCACACGGTCAACCTTCAGGCAAGGGATCATCCCGTTTCACCGGGGGGTGGAATCAGGGGCTCGGCATCGATGGCAACCGTGAAAGGCAGACTGCTGCGGCTAGGGGTTCACATTCGCCGCCACCCCCTCTTCTTCGCCGCAGTGGGTTTTGCGTCCGGCCTGGCCAGCTTTCTGCTGGTGGAACGCCAGGAAGAAATGGCCGCCCTGATTGCGCTGTTCATGCTGGCCAGCTGGGCCTGGCTGCTGCTGGAGCATCCCATCCGGCGCCTGCTGCACACGCTGTTCAGACTGGATCTGCCGCCACCACTTCTGCGTTTCACGACCCAGATCGTTCATCAGGAAAGCTTTTTCTTCATTCTCCCCTTCCTGTTCATCACCACCTCCTGGGAAAGCCCCCAGTTGCTGTTCTCTGTCTTGATCGCACTGGCGGCACTGATCTCCATCGTCGATCCGCTCTACAACGGCTGGCTGGCGCGTCGTCGATGGATGTACCTCGCCTACCACTCCCTTGCCCTGTTCGCTCTTCTGCTGGCCGCCCTCCCGGTCATCTTCCAGCTCGACACCCTGCAGACCTATCTGATTGCCACCGGGCTCGCCGTTGCCTTCGCCTTTCCCTCCCTGTGCCGCGTCATCCCGGTCGGTGGCCTTGCCTGGGCGGCTGGCCTGACCGGACTGACCGTGGCATTGGCGGGTGGTGCCTGGCTTGGGCGGGTGATGGTGCCCCCGGCCACACTCTGGTTGACCAGCGTAGTGATTACAGAGGACGTGGACAGAGACCAACGTTCCGCGGGCAACGGCGTGGATCGCATCCCGGCAGACCTTCTGCAAAATGGCGGCATTTATGCCTATACCGCGGTTCGCGCGCCCCGGGGTCTAAGAGAGACCATCTATCACCACTGGATCCATGACGGCCAGACCTATGACGTGATTCCGTTGGAGATCACCGGCGGGCGTGAAGCCGGCTACCGTGCGTGGACGCGCAAGGAAAACTTCCCGCAACGGCCCGAAGGTCAGTGGGAAGTCAGGGTCAAGACCCGTTCGGGACAGATGATTGGGCGAACCCGTTTTCAGGTGGAGTCCGAGCCAGGGGCATGACACTTTCAGCGCCGACGCCTGCGGTACTCACGCATGATCTGCCAGATCTTGAGACCCACCGCCAGCAAAAGCAGCACGCCCATTCCGGCCCATGAAGCCAGAATACTCAAGATATCCGACAGCAAGCCGATCATGCCGCTTCGATCCCTTTCTGCTCTTTTCCTCGCCAGTGAATCACCGCATGACGGGAGTAGCGGGCGTTGAGCCAGAGGGAGAACACGATGATTCCACCCCCGATGGCCAGCCGTAGCAGATCCGCCTCCCGGTTCCAGATGAGCAGATTCACCAGCAGACCCGCCGGCACAAGGAGGTTGTTCATGACCGCCAGCGTCCCCGCATCCACGAGGCAGGCCCCGCGATTCCAGAAATACAGACCCGCGCCCGACGCGGCCAGGCCCAGCCAGGCAATCACGCCCCATTGCGTGAACGTCTCGGGCAATCGGCCGACATCACCAAACCACCAGAAGCTGGGCCCGGAGACCAGCATGGCGCCGGCGAAGAAAAAGAAAAAGAACCGCCAGGGCGGCACATCCATCGGGTAATGGCGCATCAGATGGCGATACCCCACCTGTCCGGCGGCAAAACCGAGATTGGCGGCCTGAATCAGCAGAAACCCTGTCCAGAATGACTCACTGAGACCGTCGTAACGAATCAGCCCGGCCCCGATGACGGCGATGACCGCCGCCAGCAGGGCCACGGGCGCGAAACGCCGCCGCAGACCATCATCGATCAGTGTCACATAGAGAGGCGTCGCCACCGTGAAGAGCAGCACTTCGGGGACGGTCAGGTAGGCAAAGGAGCGATAGAGGCAGAGGTAGGTCAGTCCGAATTGCAGCCCCCCCACGGCCATCATGCCGGCAATCAGCCCGGTCGGAAGGCCCCGAATTCGCAGCAATGGCAGGAAAACCAGCCCGCCAAGCAGCACGCGGCTGAGTACGGCAAAATCGCTGTCCACCGCGCCAGCCAGGTAGACATCGATCAGACTGAAGGAAAAAGCCCACAGAAGGGTCACAAGCAAGAGATAGGCCATGCTCCGTAAAACTCCTGGCATCCGATGGGGCACCCCCCAAATGGGTGCTTGAACCCCCCGCGTCCTCAGGTAATATCGGCCTGTCGCAATGACAATAGCAAGCCAGCCGCCACCAGAGACGGGTGGCCACTCGCCCAAGGGGTCAAAAAAGGAGGTATTTCATGCGATTTGGCAGCTTCAAACCACTGTTTGCCCTTACCGCCCTGGTTCTTCTGCTGAGTGCCTGTGCGGGAGGAAGCCCGATCCAGCATCATGAAGGCAAGACGGTCTATACCCAGATAACCATATGGGCCGACGGTAATCAGCACCTGGCCACCAACTACCGCGTCGGCTACCAGATCCCCGTCAACACGCGGGTCGAGATTCTTGATTCCAACCGTGACGCCATCGTCATCAACGTACCGGACATCAATCGCAATGTACGCATTGTGAACGTACCCGGTTACACCAACCTGGACATCGAAGGCATCTACGACCGCTATTTTTCCGACAGCCGCGTCAATCTCAACCGCTTCGATGCCGCCACTCGGGAAGCCATCGAGAAGGGTGAGCCCAAAGAAGGCATGAGCCGTGACGCGGTGGTGATGGCGCGTGGCTATCCGCCGGCACACCAGACCCCCAGTCTCGACCAGAACACCTGGACCTACTGGCGAAACCGTTTTGCCCGCCAGGTCGTCACCTTCTCGGGTGACAGTGTCTCCGAACTGGAAGGCTTCTGACCACCACCCTCGGCGACAGAAAAAAGCCGGGCCCATTGGGTCCGGCTTTTTTCATGCAAGCGCCATCATCCTGGAATACGGGGATCAGTCGTCCTCGTCATCATCGGCAAAGAAATCCAGATCCTCCAGCTGCCCCAGCAAGGCAGTGGCGATATTCGACAAGTGAGCAATGACCCGCTTGTAGTGGCGCGCCAACAGTGAATAGGCCACGGCTTCATGCATTTCCACAGCCTCTTCTTCCTTGAAGAGATCCTGGATCACGCCATCACAAATGCCACGGGCCTGTCTGGACAATTCGATGGCCTGCTGAGCCAAATCCTCATCCGAGGCCCGACAGGCCTTTGAGACCATATTGAAGATCTCGTTGATGTCGGCCGAAACCTTATCCAGGGGCTCGTGATACCGCGGCACATGAAATCCACGCGTGTAAAACTGCCCGACCTCGAAAACATTCTTACAGTAATCCCCGATTCGTTCCGCATCCTTGGCGACACTCATCAGGGCCAGGCAGACAGCCACGTCATAACCGGGATTGACCGTCAGATAGCGAAGCACCTTGCGGCGAATCGACCGCTCCAGTTCATTGATGGCACGGTCACGCCGATAAATGGCATCATGCACTTCCTCGGCCGGCACCTCACTGTGCAACACCTCATTCGCGCGCTGGAACATCCAGGCCCCATGATCCAGCATCTCGCTGAGATCAGCGAAGGCCTTGTCCACCGAATTCTTCTCCGATGCCAATGCGCTGAAAATCTGTCTGAACATCTCGCTCTCCCGCCAGATTCCACACCGTATAGCGGTGCGGTCACCCTGCCCTTACAGGTGAATGATGACTTCCGTGATAGCGATTCCGACCACTGGAATGATCAAGAATATCAGGAAGAGGAAAAAGAATGCATAGCGTGGCGAATTACTCGCCAGGCGGCCGTACCAGTTGGCAATCCGCATCGGGATGGCCCGCAACGGATACCAGATCGCCGTTCCAACCAGGTTGAACAGGACATGGACCAGTGCGACCGTTACCGCCGCCGACACGGGATTGGCCGTGGCCGCCAGCACGCTGGTTACCGTGGTTCCGAGATTGGAACCCATCATGAATGGCAGCAACCGCTTCATCGGCACCACCCCGGCGCCGGCCAGGGGCACCATGAGGCTGGTGGTAATGGTGCTGGACTGGACAGCCACCGTGGAGAAGGCGCCGACACCGTAAGCGCGGATGTCCGTCCGGAAAAAATAGGTGCGGAACAGCCCGTCCATGTGACGCAGCACTGCCCCACGCAGATTCTTGACCATGAACACCAGGGCGATGAACATCAGGATCAGGCCCATGGCAGCCATCACCAGGCCTTCGGCCGTGGTCGTGGGCGTGAACAGGCCCGCCACCCATTCAAAGAGGTTGACCATGGGTCGGGTGATGACCTTCACCGGACTGGAGGGGTTGGCCACCTCCTGCATGCCGATCAGGTCCGCAATGCTGTTCGCCGCACGCGTCAGAACCCCTCTTCCGCTTTCGTGCAGGGCACCGGAAAGCCATTCCAGGGGGAAGAGGACCGCCACCGTCAGGAGATTGAAGAGGTCGTGAATCAGAGCGGCCGTGAAGGAACGCCGGAAGTTGCGACGAATCCTCAGGTTGGCCAATGCCACGATCACCGCCGTCACGGAGGTGCCGATATTGGCCCCCATGATGGCGAAGACCGCCGTGCCCAGGGTCATTTCCCCCGTCGCCACCAGGGTCACGATCAGCGCCGTGGTAAAGGACGAGCTCTGCACCAGAGCCGTGACAATCACCGCCCCCATGAGCGCGATGAAGGGGTTCTCGCCGTAGGCGAATGCCCGGGTCAGCCAATCACTTTCCCCGCCAAAGGTACCCAGACCGGTACCCATGATGTTCAGCGCTGACAGGAAGAGATAGAGGCAAAGCCCGGCGTAGATGCCACGCAGCCAGCCAGGAACCTCGGGGACTGGGGCAAATCGAGTCAACGCGGGCGGACGTGGTGCCCGCGAGGGTTCGGATTGAGCCATAAATCAACACCAGAGCCGGCGACCGGGCGCCGTTGAGTCATGTCTGACGGACTGGAATCGACTCGGCGATGCGAACCGCCTCGGGCGGACGCAGAGCGAGGCCGAACTTGGGGCGCAACGGTACCCAAGCTTCCCGCCATGCGCAAGCGTTTTGTGGCAAATTCATGACCGTTCTGAAGCAGGATTGAAATAATCCTTCCCAATCATGCGCTTGCCCACCATTCGCCGTAAACCTACTTCACCCCGTACTGTTCTTTCAGCCAATACCACATGGCCCGAACACCCTGAGCCTCACCGCCAGCCGGTCGCCCCGGACGATCACCCAGATTCCAGGCGTAGACATCCAGGTGATACCAATCCACCTTCTCATCCACGAAATGATCGAGAAACAGGGCGGCCGTAAGACTTCCGCCCTGAGGAGTGGTTCCGGTATTTGAAAGATCGGCCAATGCCGGCTGGATCTGGCGCTTGTAGGGCCGGTAGAGCGGCATGTGCCAGAGGGGGTCCTCCACGGCAAAGGACAGATCCTGAATGCCCCGTGCGGAGATTGCATCACGCCCGTACAGCGGCGGCAGGTCTTCACCCAGGGCGATCCGCGCCGCCCCGGTGAGAGTGGCAAAGTCGATTACCCGCTCGGCGCCCTCCTCGCAGGCCAGCGTGAGGGCATCCGAGAGAATCACCCGCCCTTCCGCGTCCGTATTGCCAATTTCCACCGTCGTTCCGTTACGGGTCCGGATGATATCCGATGGACGATAGGCGTTGCCGGCAATGGCATTCTCCACGGCCGGGATGTAGACCCGCAAATTGACCTTCAGCCCCAGTGCCATGATGATCTCGGCCAGACCGAGCACATGGGCAGCGCCGCCCATGTCCTTCTTCATGAGAACCATGCCGGCCCCGGGCTTGATATTCAGGCCACCCGAATCGAACACGACGCCCTTGCCCACCAGGGCAAGCGGTGGATCGTTCGGCTCGCCCCACTGGAAACAGGCCAGACAGGGAGGCCGGCTGGCCGCCTGACCGACGACATGAACAGCCGGAAACTGCTCCTCAAGCTCGGCCCCCTGATAGAGTCGGAATTCGGCACCGAAGCGTCCGGCAATCTCCTGGGCCGTCGCCGCCAGCTCAGCGGGGCCAAGGTCAATGGCCGGGGTATTGACCAGATCCCGGACATGGGTACTGGCTTCCAGCAGCACTTCAACCTCGTCCCGAATCGCCTCGGGCAGCACCAGGCTGGCCTTCGGAGTCTTCATTTCCTTGTATTGATCAAAGCGATGGCAGGCCAGTCCCCAGCCAAGACTGGCACGAATCCGTTCCGCATCCGGCCAATCGGCATCCAGCCGGTAATCCCCCGCGGGCAATACGTCCGGCAATCCGGCCAGTGACCACAGCCGCTCACCATTCTCCACACCCAGAAGGATCATCTCGGGCTGGCCGTCAGTCCCAGGAATCACCACATACTCACCGGCCTTGCCCTGAAAATCATGGGCGCCAACCCAGCGGGAATGGGCCGCCTCCGCGGAGGCCAGCCAGCGGGTCAATCCACTGCCATCAAGCGGGATGATCGGGCATGCACGGGAACCTGAATCAACAAACATGAGGTGGCGGACCTCCGGTTTCTGAATGGGCCCCGATCATAACGCAGTTGCCATCGTTCTCCCATGCCGGCACCAGGCGAGATAGGCAACGTGCCAGGTAGAATCCACTGTGCTCTTGACACTGGTTTGACCTGCGTCAAGCCGACATGTCCCCAGTGAACGCACAATAATCCGGGGGCCGCAGCCAGGCGGCAGCTCAACCTCGCGCCGTACCCGCCGTTAAGCAGGGAAAGGATCTCGCTCAACCGCCAAATCCGCCCCGTCACCTGAATTTCGAATGGAGTCATCAATGCGCCAGAGCGTCGCCACCCAGATGAGTGTTCGCTGGAAGCTGCGCCTTTCGGTGGGATTACTGGCATCCCTGTTGATCGCCATGGTGATCTGGCAGGCACTCATGATCTACCTCCCCCAGCGTGCACAGGGCCAGACGCTTTCACTGGCCAATTCAGCCATTGATGCCTCCATTGCGGCCAGCCTGTCCCAGGCGGAGGAGCGAGAGCAGGTTCTGGCCCGGCTCGCCGGTGAGCGCGGCAACACGGACTCTGCGGCCAGCCGTGATCGGGGGAATTCCGCGCTGGAGAAGAGCCTGCATCTGAGTCGCGCCCTCACCCTACGCAGCCGGGCCGATGTCCGAATCGGACAAGCCATCGATGCAGTGGAAGAACAGCACCGCCGGGTCGACGCATTACGTCGGCAACTGGACCGCAACCGTTCCATCGACACGGGGCAGTGGTTTCAGGCAATGACCGATCTGATCGAAGCCCAGTCCCGCCTGCGTCTTTACCTGTCAGCGGCGACCAGCGGCGAGAGCTCGGTTTCCCTCAACAACGCCGCCATCAAGCAGAAGCTCTGGCGTGCCGCCGAGCTGGGCAGCCGGGAACGGGCCGTCATCCGTTACGCCATGGCAGGGCAACGATCCGCCGGCCAGCTGCCGAGTTCGATGCGCCAGGCGCTCTCGGCCCAGGGAGTCAGCGCACAGCGGGAAATCCGCGACGCGCTTCATCTCATTGCTGGCCTGGATGCCGCCGACACCCGGCGCCGGGCCGGCACATTCAACTCCATGGCGCTGTTCCTTCTGCCGGATGATCGCGAAGCCATTCGCTCGTCCATCCAGGACGCCATGGGGAATCTTGAGCAGCGACTGACGGTGAACACCACGCCGGCAACCCAGGTACTGCTGGCGCAAGCAGACCCCGGTGAGGCCGATTCAGATCTCGCCGCCCTGCTTCGGGAATCATCCGCAACAATGGGTGCCATCGAGGAAATGATCGATGCCATCAGTGACGATGCAGCGAGTCGGGCCCGTGATCTGTACGCCGATGGCCTCTGGTCCATCTGGACCGTCATCGCCATGTTGCTCGCCGGGTTGACACTCAGCGTGCTGGCCCTGCTGACCGTCGAGACCATCGGGCGGCGAATCGCTTCCCTCGCCGGCACCATGAGCAAAGCGGCCACCGACCATGACCTGACTGTCAGGGCCACCGGGGGTGGTGGTCAGGAACTGGATGAACTGGCGAGAACCTTCAATTACTTCCAGGCCCGATTTGCAACGCTGATCCAGGACATCGTGACCTCGGCCAACGACGCCACCCGGGAAATGAGTCAACTCCTGGCCTCATCGCGGTTCGTGGAGAAAGGCGCCGAGAACCAGGATCGTGATATTGATCAGCTGGCCGCCGCCATGAACCAGATGGCGACAGCGGTAGATCATGTGGCCGACCACACCGCTACCGCGGCCGATGCGGCCAATGAAGCGGATCAAACGGCCCGACGAGGCCGAACGGTGGTTGGCGAAGCCGTCACGGTGATTCAACGCCTGAATGACGAGACCGCCAATATCACGAAAGTGCTGGACACCATCAGCGAGATCGCCTCCCAGACCAACATGCTGTCACTCAATGCCAGTGTGGAAGCCGCACGGGCCAAGGAACATGGTCGTGGGTTCGCGGTGGTTGCCGATGAGGTGCGCCGCCTCGCCAATCGGACACGGGAGGCCACGGCCGACGTGCAGAAACTGCTGGGCCAGTTCCGCGAACACAGTGCGCTGGCCCTGCGGGCCATGGCCGGCGACCCGACTGACTCCGAAGACGGTGTCGACAGCGCCGACCGGGCATTGGAAGCCATCGTGCATTCGGTGGCATCCATAAGGGACATGAGCAATGAAGTGGCGGCTGCGGCCCGGCAGCAATCCCAGGTCGCCACCGACATGAACCGGAGAATTGGCAATATTGCCGATATTTCACAGAGCACCAGTGCATCCGCGCGCGATTCTGCCACCACCGTTGAAAGCGTGGATGAAATCCTGGGGCGCCTGAGCCGCCTGGCTTCCGCCTTCCGGATTGATGCCGGGAGCAATGCTCAGAGCAGCTGATCCGGCGACGACTCCAGTCGATACAGGATTCGGTTGGCCTGGGTACTCGCGGAGGCCAGTGGCCGGAATGGAATGGTCCGCGGCCCGTCAGCCAGAAAGACCGCCAGATCCACCAGACCGTGCCGGCGTTTGAAGGGGGAGTCCTGCAGCCTCAATTGCTGAATGCGCCGAATATTGAAGATCTCCAGCTTGTAACCAAATAATCCGCTTTGTATGAAGAAACAATCGCTCTGTTCCGCCCAGCCCCATTTCCTCCAACGCCGGTGAACCAGCCAGTGGAGGAGGAATGGCAACACAAGCAGAGCGAACACGAGGGCCATGGCCGCAGCTGGAGGCTCGGCCAGGCCGAGCCAGACCAACACGGCCACCACGGCAAGAAAGAGCAGCCAGACGCGCTGGAACCAGAAAGAACGGAACTGATCGTCGACACCATGCCACTGCGGCCTTGTCGCATAGCCCGGATCCAGGGCCGCCAGAATCGCCCGCCCACCATCCAGGCTAAGGCCGGGAATGACAATCTTTCCATCGGACAGCTCGGACGACGATCCGCTGGCATCCCAGGCGCTGCTGGCCTGATGCCCGATCAGGTGGCAACGCCCGAACCACAGGGCAAGCGGTGACTGTATCAGCGTAATGGCATGCAGCTTTCGCCCTTCCAGCGAGCGCTCCCTGGTTTCAAGCAGGCCGTGTCGTGCGCGCAGCTGCCCGCCCTCACGGCGCAACTCGAAGCCGTGAAAGCGGATCATGGAAATGAGTCCCGACAGCACAAAAAGCAACATGACAAGCGATAAGCCACCGACAATGGCACTGGCGACGAACCAACCGTCCGGATCCAGATCCATTGCTGCCGTGATTCTTTCCCAGCGATCTTCCAGGGCATTCATGATCGGCCGATTGAAGGTTCCGAATATCCCCCCCATTGCTGCCAGAACCAGCCACAACTGACCACTGACGAGACCGTGTACAAACAGGGCGCCATTGGAAGGCTGATGCAGCAGATCCCCGGCCGGGGCGTGGCCCTGCCCTTCCTCCTGCCCCTCATCGTCCGAGGCCTGACCTCGACTCAGCCCCGCCTTCTCCCGAATCGCCTCGGCCGCCTGATACTGAATGGCATCCACCACCAGTTCTTCACCGCCGGCACCGACGGTTTCCACCACCAGCCCGACCAGGCGAAGTGGCCGCAGATAGAATGGTTGGCGAATATCCACGTTACGAACCCGGCTCCACTGCACCCGCAGCTCACGACGCTGGAATATGCCCTGGCGCACACGCATACCGCTGCTTTCAACACGAAAGCGAAAACGTCTTCGCCAGACAAGGGTATAGAGGAGGATGGCCAGCAAGAGACCCCCGCCAAGCAGCAACAGGTCTCTCAGCCCAAGCCCCTCGATCACGGCAATGCCGGCACTTACGCCCACCAGTGCCGGCAGGTACTGGCGAAGAGTGCCCGTGAAGGTGCGGATGGCAATGGGCATGACCGCCCAGGCCGACAGGGTCTGCCAGCGGTCCTGCCCGTCAGCCACGGGGGGCGTCTCCGATGTGCTGGAGCAGATGGCTGCGAATGCGCAGCGCCGTCTCCGGTTTCAGTCCGTGCACGACCACATCGGCGGTCATGCCGCCCGCACTGTAGCATTGCAGCCGCATCAGGCCGAACAAGCGCTCCAGGGGGCCACTGGCCGTCTCTACATGCTGAATGCGCGCGATGGGCAGCACCACCGTACCGCGCCAGATCACTCCTTCCCGGGCAATCAGATCGTGATCCCTGAGCGCCCAGCCACGGTAACGCGGATCAAGCACCGCGTGGAACTGCAAGCCAATCAGGATAATCAGGCCCAGCCACTGCCCCCACTCCATGGCCCGAAATCCCCAGAACAACCAGAAGGCAAGTGAAACCCCCACACCAATGAGAAGCCCCCAAAGCAGGTTGCTGAGCATCTGGTAAGTCCGGAATGCCGCTTCGACGGAATGGAGCTCAACCTCGGAGAAATCCGGCAATGCTGCCGGATCCACGGGTTCGTTCTGGAATTGCACAGCAGAATCCACTCTGCCCTCCCCCTCGTACAGAATGACACTGCATTCTGCGCTTTCAGAAGGAATCTGCCAAGTCACGGGGACACTTCGTGAAGGGATCCTGGGGCGGACGGATGACCGCTGGCAGATTGGTGACAAATGGTCATCCGGGAACTGTCAGCCGGTTCGCAGAATCACTAGAATGGTGCAGCCACGCCTGGCTCATTCCATCCCGAAGGAGGCGCATAGGGAACATGCGAAAACGTATCGCCAGCACCCAGCTCGAGCCGGGCATGTTTCTGGAAGAACTCTGCGGGGACTGGATGCAGCACCCCTTCTGGCGCACCCGCTTCCTGATCGAGAACGAAGAACAGGTAAGCAAGGTCATCGATGCCGGCATTCTGGAAGTTGTCATCGACACAAGGAAAGGCAAGTCACCGGAAACCACCCGGGACAGGGACCTGCCCCCGGAAAAACCGCTTTCCTCTCTGCCGGCCAGCCCATACCGTCATGAACCCGTTTCCCTGAGCCAGGAATTGCGCCAGGCCAGCCGGATTGTGGCCAAAGGCAAGGAAGCCGTGGTCGACATGTTTCAGGACGCCCGACTGGGAAAGGCCATATCCACCGATCGCATGGCACCGCTGGTGGAGGAAATCTCGGACTCCATGCTGCGCAACCCGTCAGCCCTTGTCGGGCTGGCCCGCATCAAGACGGCCGATGAATACACCTATATGCACTCGGTCGCCGTTTGTGCCCTGATGGTGACGCTGGCTCGGGAAATGGGGCTCAATGAGGATCAGGTGCGAGAAGCCGGCCTGGCGGGCCTGCTGCACGACGTGGGCAAGGTCTTCGTTCCGGGCGAGATACTCAACAAGCCCGGCCGACTGACCGAGCGGGAATTTGAAGCCATCAAGGCACATCCGGACCGGGGCCACCAGGCCCTCATCGAAGGCGGCGAAGCCACCGAGGTGGTACTCGATGTTGTCCGCCATCACCATGAAAAGATCGATGGCACCGGCTACCCCGATGGACTGAAAGACGAGCAGATATCACGCTACGCCCGCATGGGGGCCATCTGCGACGTCTATGATGCGGTGACCTCGAATCGACCCTACAAGCAGGGTTGGGATCCGGCCACGGCCATCAGCCGCATGGCCAAGTGGACCGACGGCCACCTGGACGAGACGCTGTTTCAGCATTTCGTCAAGGCACTGGGCATTTATCCGACCGGCTCCCTGGTCCGCCTCGGCTCCGGCCGCCTGGCCGTGGTCACCGAGCAGAACCGGGAACAGTTGCTGTCACCCCGGGTGGTGGTCTTCTATTCCACCAGCGCAGGCACCCACCTGCCCCCGAAAGCCCTGGACCTTGCCCTCCCCGGCACCCAGGAAAGCATCAAACAGCGAGAAGACCCCGCGAAATGGGGATTCGAGAATCTGGAACGACTCTGGGCCTGAGCCCCGACCCCAGCCCCGTTCAGAAGAGACCCAGCTGATCCCCGGATTTCACCGGCAAGCGAAACTTGCCCTTGTCCAGGCCCAGCTGACCCCGTCCTTCCAGCCCAAAGCGCTTTCGTGCCAGTTTCAGGCGATGGGAAATCAGGTCCTCATAGGCGCCCTGCCCGCGCATGCGGTAACCAAAACGACTGTCATTATCCCGGCCACCGCGGGCTTCCCTGAGCAGCGACATCACCCGGCCCGCCCGTTCGGGGTAGTGCACCGCCAACCACTCCCTGAACAGATCGGCAAGCTCCAGCGGCAATCGCAGCAAGACCGTTTCCACGCTTCGGGCACCGGCCTCGGCCGATGCCTGCACGATGGTCTCGATTTCATGATCATTCAGCGCCGGAATCACCGGCGCCATCAAAACGCCCGTAGGAATGCCGGCCTCGGCCAGGTCCGCCACCGTGCGCAGTCGTCGCTGACCGGAAGGTGTTCTCGGCTCCAGGCGACGTTTCAGATCCTGATCAAGCGTGGTGACACTCACCATCACATTCACCAGCCCCTCACGCGCCATATCGCCGAGAATGTCCAGGTCACGCAGAACCAGGGCGCTCTTGGTCAGAATGGAGACTGGATGCCGGTAGTCATACAGCACCGCCAGCAGCCGCCGGGTGAGGCCATACTGCTTCTCGATGGGCTGGTAGCAGTCCGTATTCGCCCCCAGCACCACGGTGTCGCAGCGATAGCGTGGATGGCGCAACGCCTTTTCAAGCAGGGCGGGCGCATCCAGCTTGGCAAACAGGCGGGTCTCGAAATCCAGCCCCGGTGACAGATCCAGCCAGGCGTGGCTGGGCCGCGCGAAACAGTAGATGCAGCCGTGCTCGCAGCCACGATAGGGATTGATGGTGCGATCGAAGGGCACATCCGGGGACTGGTTGTAGCTGATCACCGAGCGCGCGGGATCCGGCGCAACCACCGTCGCCGGTGCCGACTCGGCCTCCTGCCACCAGCCGTCGTCCACCCGCTCGTGATGTTGCGCCCGGTAACGTGGCGGTGGACTGCTGGCAGCTCCCCGCCCTTTGTGCCCTGCCTGCTGGGACATGATCAACCTCGGATGCTGTTTATTTATACAGTATCCGACCAGGGCCCGGCGGACAAGCAGGCAGAACCGGGCCGTTCACCCGCCACCGGATCAGAGCCGACCGGTGTCATCCTCACCGCTATCCGACGAGGCCTCTTCACCGGAGAAAGGCTCATCCGGCAGGTCGGAGTTATCAAACACCGCCGGCGTGGGCAAGGGATCCCGGCGCCGAAACCAGACGCCACTCACCACCCCCACGACGGCACCCGCCAGGTGACTCTCCCAGCTCACCCCCGGCGCCTGGGGCAAGACACCCCAGACCATGGATCCGTGCAGAAAGAACACCAGCAACACCAGTGCCACCGAGGCCCGATCCCGTCGCAACAGCCCCGCCGTGAAGACGAAAAACATCATGCCGAAGGCAATCCCGCTGGCACCCGCATGCACCCCCTCACGCGCCAGCAACCACACCAGCAGGCCGGAGCCAATCCAGATCAGGGGCAAGGCCCGTCGCGCCGCCCCTGGAAAACCATGAAACATGGCCGTCCCCAGCACCAGCAAAGGCAGGGTGTTGGAAAAAAGGTGCAGCCAGGAAGCGTGTATCAGCGGCGCCGTGAGTACCCCCAACAAGCCGCTCGCCACCCTTGGGCGAACACCGAGGATAGACGCGTCCACACCCGACAGCAACAAAAGCCCGTGCAACAGCCAAAGCCCGGCCACCAGGCCCGTGACAAGCCACACCAGAGCTTTCAGCGACACGCCTTGATCATTGCGGGACATGAACCGCCCTCCTCACTCCACCAAAGGGCCAGCCTGCCTGCAGGCAAAGACCAAGACAAGACAGCCCTGCCAGCATCAAGGCCCAACCGGGCTTTCCGTCGCGGAGGCAGGATGCCGAAGCAGGGAAGTGAACCGTAGGTTCAAATCCTCCCGTCTAGGGCCACCAGAACAAAAAAAACCCGCCGAGGTTACTCGACGGGTTCTTGAAATTGGTCGGGGTGAGAGGATTTGAACCTCCGACCACCTGCACCCCATGCAGGTGCGCTACCAGGCTGCGCTACACCCCGAAAAAGCGGTTGCCCGGTCACCCGAGCGAGGGCGGAATGATACTGGAAATCGCTCCGTTGGGAAACCCTGACGGCCGGCTGAGTGGCGGAAAGTCGACGGTCAGTGGCGCAGGGTGTGCAGAATGTCTTCCAGCTCGGTGCGGATCTGCTTGATGATCTGCTGACTCTGGCTGACATCCTGCTTGGCGTTCTCGCCGGACAGCTGCTGCCGGGCACCACCAATGGTGAAGCCCTGGTCATACAGCAGACTGCGGATCTGGCGAATCACCAGCACGTCATGGCGCTGGTAATATCGGCGGTTTCCGCGGCGCTTGACGGGCTTGAGCTGCGGGAACTCCTGTTCCCAGTAACGCAGCACGTGCGGTTTCACTCCACAGAGATCGCTGACCTCGCCGATGGTGAAGTAGCGTTTTCCCGGGATGACCGGCAATTCATCGTTATTCCCTGGTTCCAGCATAGGCCTCGACTCTTGTCTTCAGCTTCTGTCCCGGGCGGAAGGTAACGACGCGCCTCGCTGAAATGGGAATTTCTTCCCCGGTTTTCGGATTGCGCCCAGGCCGCTGATTCTTGTCCCGAAGATCGAAATTACCGAATCCGGACAGCTTGACCTGGGTGCCCTCGGCGAGTGCTCCCTTGATCTCCTCGAAAAAGAGATCCACCAGTTCCTTGGCTTCGCGCTTGTTCAGTCCCAATTCATCGAACAGCGCTTCTGCAAGTTCCGCCTTCGTGAGTGCCATTTTTCTTAATCTCTCACTGTGGCTCCACAACGGACTTCGAGGCTGTTGCGTACAGCCGCAACCACCGCGTCCGCGTCCTGATCCTTAAGAGTGCGTGAAGAATCCTGTAGAATCAAGCCTAAAGCGATACTTTTTCGTCCGGAATCTACGCCTTTGCCCTGATAGACGTCGAAAATCCGGGCTTCCTTGAGAACGTCACCGGCCGCTTCCCGGGCGGCGGCGATGAGATCCGCGCTGGGCAGCGCCTGATCCACGATGAAGGCCAGGTCACGGCGGACGGCGGGAAAACGCGACACGGCACGGTAGGCAGGCACACTGCCCTGACAGATGGGAGCCAGGGCCAGCTCGAACAGATAGGCGCCTTCCGGCACATCCAGTTCATCGGCCACAGCCGGATGCATCCGGCCCAGCCAGCCGATATCCGCCCCCTCCAGGGACACCCGGGCGCTCTGGCCCGGGTGCAGGGCGGGATGGCTGTCAGCCTGGAATGCAAGGACACGCGGCCCGCTGATCTGCAGCAGCGCTTCCACATCCGCCTTGACGTCAAAGAAGTCGGCCGGCCGGGTTCTGCCATCCCACTGCTCGGGCTCGGCATTGCCCCACACCAGACCGGAAACCCACTTTTCCTGTTTTATTTCATCACCTTGCGGGATAAACCTCAAGCCCGTCTCAAAAAGACGGATGCGATTCTGCTGGCGATTGGCGTTGTGCTGGAGGGTCGCCACCAGACCGGACCAGAGGGTGGTGCGCATGGTTTCCAGGTCCTGGGAGATGGGATTGACCAGGCGCTGTCCTTCCAGCCCTCCTGACAGCACACGATCCACCGCCCGCGGCACAAAGCTGTAGGTCACCGCCTCCTGGTAGCCCCGTTCCACCATCAGCGCCCGCAGGCGGCTTTCGCTGACCCGGGCCTCGGAGACATCACCCGGCCTGAGTTCGGCCGGCATGCGCTCCACGGGAATCCGGTCGTAGCCGAAAATGCGGGCCACCTCCTCGATCAGGTCTTCCTCTATGGCCAGGTCGTAGCGGAAGCTCGGGACCACCGCCTGCCAGCCGTCGTCTTCGACCGTGACGGCCATTCCCAGCCGCTCCAGCATCCCGGTGACATCCTCCCGGGGCAACTCGAAACCCAGCACCGCATGCAGGCGATCCCGGCGCAGGCGAATCGTGCCTGCGGCTGTCGTCTCGGGCATGAGCCGGGTGACCGGGCCCGCGTCGCCGCCGGCAATCTCGAGGATCAGGGCCGCTGCCCGGTCAAGGGCCCGCGCCTGCAGGGCGGGATCAACGCCACGCTCGAAACGATGGGAGGCATCCGTGTGCAGACCGAATCGTCGTGCCCGGCCGGCAATGACCGTGGGCGCGAAGCAGGCGCTCTCCAGGAAGACCGCCTCGGTCTCACCCTCTACGGCCGTGCCCTCGCCGCCCATGACACCGGCCATGGCGATGGGGCCGTTGTCATCGGCAATGACGAGAATCTCTTCATCCAGCTCGACCTGGCGCCCATCCAGGAGGGTGATGGATTCACCGGCCCGGGCCCGCCGCACCCGGACGTCACCGCTAATGGCATCCAGTCGAAAGCCGTGCATGGGCTGGCCCAGCTCGAGCATGACGTAGTTGGTCACATCCACGACCGGGTTGATAGGTCGAATGCCCGCGCGGCGCAGTCGCTCACTCAGCCAGACCGGTGTGGTGGCCGTGGTATCAATGCCGGTGATGACCCGGCCCACATAGGACGGACAGTCCTCGGCGGATTCCACCGAAACGGCCACCTGTGGCGCCCCACCGTCCGGGGTCTCGGCAATCGTCGGGAACGACACCGGCGCCCCGGTCAGGGCCCCCACTTCCCGGGCGATCCCGGCCATGCTTAGACAGTCCGCGCGATTGGGGGTGAGATCGATTTCGATGATGCGGTCATCCAGGCCGAGGTAGGCGTGCAGGTCTTCACCCACCGGCGCATCAGCCGCCAGGGCCATCAGGCCGGCGGCATCCTCGGACAGACCCAGCTCACTGGCGGAGCACAGCATACCGCGGGACTCCACACCGCGCAGCCTGGCCTTCTTGATTTTCATGCCACCCGGGAGCACGGCGCCGATCCGGGCAAAGGGTGCGCGCATGCCCTGGTGAACATTGGGCGCGCCACAGACCACGGTGTGAGTCTCACCGCTGCCGTCCTCGACCTGACAGACCCGCAGCTTGTCGGCATCCGGATGCGGCTCGACGGCGGTGACATGGCCCACCACCACATTACTGAACTCCCCGGCCGCCGGCTCGATGGCGTCCACTTCCAGCCCCGCCATCGTCAGGCGATCCGCCAGGGCCTGGGTGTCCAGGCCATGATCCACCCACTCTTTCAGCCAGTTCTCACTGACACGCATCGCATGCTCCCGAAAAGCTTCACTAAAAATAATTGGCCACAGATGAACACAGATGAACACAGATTTTTTGGGTGGTGTCGTTCGTCACGGCTTTTGAGAGCCGCATTGCCGCGCCAAATGCACCGCCGCTGAATTCAACGCTCAAATCATCTGTGTTTATCTGTGTCCATCTGTGGCTATCACTACCTCAGGCGAATTGCCGGAGGAAGCGGAGGTCGTTTTCGAAGAAAAGGCGCAGGTCGTCCACGCCATAGCGCAGCATGGCGAGGCGTTCCACGCCCATGCCGAAGGCGTAGCCGCGCCAGTGTTCGGCGTCGATGCCAACATGACGGAAGACTTCCGGGTGGACCATGCCGCAACCCAGCACTTCCAGCCAGCCGGTGCCGCTGCACACGCGGCAGCCGTCGCCGCCACAGATCACGCACTCCATGTCCACTTCCGCCGAGGGCTCCGTGAAGGGAAAATAGGAGGGGCGGAAGCGCACGGCCAGATCCTTCTCGAAAAAGGCGCGCAGGAAATCCACCAGGATGCCTTTGAGGTGCCCCATGCTCACATCGCGATCCACCAGCAGACCTTCCACCTGGTGGAACATGGGGGTATGGGTGACATCCGAGTCACAGCGATAGACGCGACCGGGTGCAATGATTCGCAGCGGCGGTTCGCTCTCCTTCATGCTGCGGATCTGGACCGGTGAGGTATGGGTACGAAGCACCTCGCCTGGTCGCACGAAGAAGGTGTCGTGCATGGCCCGGGCCGGATGGTGCTCGGGAATGTTCAGGGCCTCGAAGTTGTGAAACTCGTCTTCGATCTCCGGGCCATCGGCCACGTTGAAGCCGGCCTCACGGAAGATGGCTTCGATGCGCTCCAGGGTGCGGGTCACCGGATGCAGGCCGCCACGCTGCTGACCTCGGCCCGGCAGGGTCACATCCACCGCTTCCCGGCTCAGACGCGCCTCGATATCGGCCTTCTCCAGAGCCGCCTTGCGCGCTTCGATCAGGGACTGCACCGCCTGCTTGGCTTCATTGATGGCCTGACCGGCCGCCGGACGTTCCTCGGCGGGCAGCTTGCCCAGGCTCTTCAGCAGGGCCGTCAGTTCGCCCTTCTTGCCAAGGTACCGCACCCGGATATCGTCCAGGCTTCTGAGATCCTCTGCCGCGGCAATGGCCTCTTCGGCTTCCCCGCTCAGCCGTTTCAGATCGTCCACCGTGGGCTCCCGTCTGTCGATTCTCTGTCATTGATGGCGCGGTGACTGAAAACCACCGCCCCGGAAACAAAAGGAGGGGAAAGGTATGGTGGCCTTTCCCCTCCAGTCAGGTCTGATCAGGTTTTTCAACCTTGACCGAGAGCTGTTCAGCCGAGTTGCGCTTTTGCCTGTTCGGCAATGGCGGCAAAGCCGGCCTTGTCGTGCACGGCCATGTCGGCCAGCACCTTGCGGTCCAGTTCGATCCCGGCCTGCTTGAGGCCGTTGATCAGACGGCTGTAGGACAAGCCGTTTTCGCGAGCCGCGGCGTTGATGCGGGTGATCCACAGAGCGCGGAACTCGCGCTTGCGCACCCGGCGGTCGCGGTAGGCGTACTGGCCGGCCTTGATGACAGCCTGGCGGGCCGTCTTGAACGTCTTGCGTCGCGCACCGTAATAGCCCTTGGCTTCCTTGAGGACCTTATTGTGCCGCGCACGAGCGGTTACACCACGTTTCACTCTTGGCATCTTTGGTCCTCCTTACTTCTTGTAGGGCAGCATGCGGGTAATCAGGCCGACGTCGCTGGCGTGAATATACGCCGCGTCGCGCAGCTGACGCTTACGCTTGGTGCTCTTCTTGGTGAGGATATGGCGGCGATGGGACTGATTACGCTTGATCTTCCCACTGCCCGTCTTGCGGAAGCGCTTGGCAGCGCCCCGATGGGTCTTGATCTTAGGCATTGTCTGCTCCGTTTCATTTATTCCTGGTCCCCGGCCTTTCCGGCTGCCGGGCGTTAGTCACCAGGGACGAAGGAGTCGGGCCACATGGCCGCGCTCCCCGCTTTTTGCTTGCCCCACCCTTCCCTGAGCGGGTTTTTCACTGCCATGGGGCCTTATTTCTTTCTCGGCCCCATCACCATGATCATCTGCCGGCCCTCGAGCTTGGGAAACTGCTCGACGGCGGCCAGTTCCTTCAGGTCTTCCTCCACGCGTTTGAGCAGGTCGCGCCCGATGTCCTGATGGAGCATCTCGCGACCGCGGAAGCGCAGGGTCACCTTGACCTTGTTTCCTTCCTCAAGGAAGCGTGTCGCATTCCGAAGCTTGATCCGATAATCATTGTCATCGGTGTTCGGGCGGAACTTCACTTCCTTGACCTGAATCTGCTTCTGCTTTTTCTGACCGGCCTGTTTTTTCTTCTGTTCAAAGACAAACTTGCCGTAGTCCATGATGCGGCAGACCGGCGGTTCGGCGTTGGGGGAGACTTCCACCAGATCCATGCCCGCTTCCTGCGCAGACTCCAGGGCCTGCTCAAGGGGCACGATCCCCATCTGTTCGCCTTCCTGATCGATCAGCCGGACTTGCGGTGCTCGAATGTCCTTGTTCCGGCGGGTCCTGTTCTTCGCAGCGATATTTCAATCCTCCAAACGACGACCGAGCCGTGCGATATCCTCCCGGAGCGTTTCGGCGAAGGCTTCCCGGCTCATGCTGCCGAGATCCTCACCCGTCCGGGTCCGCACGGCTACCTGGTCTGTTTCCATCTCGCGATCCCCGACCACGACGAGCCAGGGCACTCTTTGGATGGTGTGTTCGCGGATTTTAAAGCCGATCTTCTCGTTTCTCAAGTCCGACTCGACCCGAAAACCCTGATTCTGCAGGGTTTCGGCGATTTTTTCCGCGTATTCGGCCTGCCGATCGGTGATATTCAGCACCACGACCTGGGTGGGAGCCAGCCAGGTGGGCAGGTTTCCGGCGTATTCCTCAATCAGAATGCCGATGAAGCGCTCCAGGGAGCCGAGAATCGCCCGGTGCAGCATGACGGGAGTCTTTTTCTCGCCATCTTCCGCCACATACTGGGCACCAAGGCGCTCCGGCATGGAGAAATCCAGCTGCATGGTGCCCAGCTGCCAGACCCGGCCGAGGCAGTCGCGCAGGGAGAATTCGATCTTCGGGCCGTAGAAGGCGCCCTCCCCCGGCTGCAGGCGCCAGTCCAGGCCCTTCTCGTTCAGGGCCGCTTCCAGCGCCTTTTCCGCCTCATCCCAGACGGCATCGGAACCCACCCGCTTGGCGGGCCGGGTGGACAGTGCCACCTGCACGTCGGTGAATCCGAAGTCCGCATAGACCTCGTACAGCAGGTCGATGAAATCGGACACTTCGGACTGCACCTGGGCCTCGGTGCAGAAAATATGCGCGTCATCCTGGACGAAATTGCGCACCCGCATCAGGCCGTGCAGGGTGCCGGAAGGCTCATTGCGGTGGCAGGAGCCGAACTCCGCCATGCGCAGGGGCAGATCACGGTAACTGCGCAGACCATGGTTGTAGATCTGCACATGGGCCGGGCAGTTCATGGGCTTGATGGCGAATTCCCGCTCTTCCGAACCGGTCACGAACATGTCGTCGCGGAACTTCTCCCAGTGACCGGACTTCTCCCACAGGCTGCGATCAATGATTTCCGGCGTGTGCACCTCGGTGTAATTCGCACGGCGCAGCTTGGCACGCAAATAGTCCTGAATCTCGGTGTAGATCCGCCAGCCATTGTCATGCCAGAAGATCATGCCCGGGGCCTCTTCCTGGGTATGGAAGAGATCGAACAGCTTGCCGAAGCGGCGATGATCGCGCTTCTTGGCTTGCTCCAGGCGCTTGAGGTATTGCTTGAGCCCTTTCTTGTCGGCCCAGGCGGTGCCATAGACCCGCTGCAGCATCTCGTTGGCGGCATCACCGCGCCAATAGGCGCCGGCCAGCTTGGTCAGCTTGAAGGCCTTGCAGAAGCGGGTATTGGGCACATGGGGCCCGCGACACATGTCGATGTATTCCTGGTGATGGTAAAGGGCCATCTCCTGGACCTCGGGCATGTCCTCCACCAGGGCCACCTTGTAGTCCTCCCCGCGCTCGCGGAAGATCCGCAGCACTTCCTCCCGGGGCGTGACCTTCTTGATCACGTCGTATTCCTGATCGATCAGCGCCTTCATGCGAGCCTCGATCTTCTCCAGATCATCCGGGGTAAAGCCCTGGTCGAAACGGATGTCGTAGTAGAAGCCGTCCTCGATGACCGGGCCGATGGCCATCTTCGCCTCGGGATACAGCTGCTTCACCGCCTGACCCAGCATGTGGGCGCAGGAATGGCGGATGATCTCCAGACCTTCCTCGTCACGCGGGGTGATGATCTGCAGTTCGGCATCCTCGCGGATCAGGTCACAGGCGTCCTTCAGCTCACCGTTGACCTTGCCGGCCAGAGTGGCCTTGGCCAGACCGGGGCCGATATCGGCTGCCACATCCAGGATGCTGACCGGCTGATCGAATTCACGACGGGAACCATCGGGGAGGGTAATGACGGGCATTGGGCCTTCCTTTCTTCAGTGGTGGCCTGTACGAGGGGCCACATGGATAAAGAAAAAGCATCGTGGCGGGCGCCGACGATGCTTTCCCGAAAAACTGGTAGTCGCGAGTGGACTCGAAAATTTCGCCCGGAGCGAAATTTCGCGACCGCAGGGAGCCCGAAGGGTGAGGCCCACGGACGGGCCGAACAACCACCGACATCGTCGGTGGTGAGAGTCCCCGCGGTTGCCACCGCGCTACTGGAACCAACGCCTAAGCATCAGTCCTGAAAATTGGTAGTCGCGAGTGGACTCGAACCACCGACCCCCACCATGTCAAGGTGGTGCTCTAACCAGCTGAGCTACGCGACTAAAGTGCTTGCAGGCCGCGTATTTTACCGCCTCGCCCCGCCCTGTCAACAAATACCCTGCTTTTCCGCATCAGCCCGCACCGGCGGTATCAGCAGCCCCACCTTCAGGCGACGCGGGTGCTGGCGGCCGAATGGCCTTGATCGCCTCCTCCACCGTTTCATGGAGCTCGGCGCGCTCCGGATCACCGCGGGTTTCTTCCCGCAGGCGACGAAGCAACTCGAGCGAGGGCTCATGCTGATGGGTCAGCCGAGCCAGCAGACGCACCAAGCGAATACGTTGTCGGTCGCTGTCGGCATTCTGGAGATGGAAGAGCAGCTGCTGAACATGCGGCGGGTTCCCGGCACGGCGCTGATGTTTCAGCAACAGGGCTTCGGCTTCCGCCACGGCCTCTGGATCCTGGTTATCGGCAAAGGTATCGACGGCAGCGGTCAATTCACCACCGGTGCCGGCCACCTGGACGAAAGAGCCGACGGCTGGCAGCACCAGTATCGTCAGCAGCAGCCCTCGGACGAGACCCGGCCGGCAGGCGACATGGAAAGCCAGAAAAGCGGTGCCATAAACATAAAGCAGCATCAGAAAGAACCAGGCCGTGAAGCTGCCACGTCCGAAACCTTCCCATAAGCCACCGATCAGGAGAATGGCGAGATAGAACGTCCCGATGGTGAAGAACGACATGCCGACAACAGCAGCAAGCGCACGAGCCAGACCGTTCAACAGAGTGGGACGGCTGATCGCCCCCAAGTTCAATCGCCACACCATCTTGCCCCCTTTCCCGCTCAGTCCGCCGGCACGGTTCGTTCCGATGCCCAGCGACGCAGGGCCTCAATGCTCTCCCGGCGCACCACGGACAGCGGGCGGGTATTGCCGATGGCGGTGCGTACGGCCTCGGTGTCCGGCGGGCGTCCCGCCGCGTGGGCGGCATAACAAGCCGAGACCACGGCCTGCTCCAGCTCGGCCCCGGAATAGCCCTCGCTGGCCTCGGCCAGGGCCTCCAGGTCGAAATCCCGTGGATCGAGCTCGCGCCGCTGCAGGTGAATACCGATGATGGCCCGGCGGATGTCCCGATTCGGCAGATCGACGAAGAAAATCTCATCAAAACGGCCCTGACGCACCATCTCGGGCGGCAGCTTCTCGATGTCGTTGGCCGTGGCCACCAGAAATACCGGCTTGTCACGTTCGGCCATCCAGGTCAGGAAGCTGCCCAGAATGCGCTGGGAGGTGCCGCCATCGGTGTCGGAGACGGACATGCCCTTCTCGATCTCATCCATCCAGAGGACGCAGGGCGCCATCAACTCGGCGCTCTTGAGGGACTCACGCAGATTGCGCTCGCTCTCCCCGTGGTACTTGTTATACAGCGCACCGCCATCCAGGCGCAGCAGGGGCACGCCGAAAACACCAGCCACCGCACGGGCCGCCAGGGATTTGCCACAGCCCTGCACCCCCAGCAGCAGAATGCCACGGGGAATATCCAGACCCGGTGGCGGCTCACCACTGGCAAAGACCGGGGCGCGCTGACGCAGCCAGTCCTTCAGGCGATTCAGGCCAGCCACGTTGACGAAACGCTCGGTCTCCATCTCGAAGCTCAGCACCCCGCCGGGGTCGAGCATGCGGAACTTGGCCTCCATGACACCGGGCAGATCGTTCTCGGTCAGGGCACCGTCATTCCAGATGGCATTGCGCGCCAGGCGGCGGGCATCCTTCATGGGCAGGCCGCGCAGATTCGCCACCAGCAAGTTCAGTGCCTTGCGGCTGGCCCGCACCTTTCGGCCCTGATTATGATCCGTCCAGGCCTGGGCCTCTTCCCGCACCATGTATTCCAGTTCATCGTCATTGGGCAGGGAGAGATCGAAGGGGGTGGCCAGGGAACGCAGTTCGGACGGCAGTTCCAGGCGAGGACTGATCAGCACCACATTGGGACTGTCGGGTGTCGCGCCGCGGGCGATCTCCCGCAGCAGTCGCTGGTGCACGGGATTATCCAGGTAGGGATGGAAGTCCAGCAGGAGAAAAATGCCCTGGCTGTGACGATCGCGAATATGGCGCAGGACCTTCTCCGGCGAATCCGTATCCGGGGGTGCCGGCACATCCATGTCCAGCCGTTCCAGACCGGCCGCCGCCGTCCAGCGAAACAGGGGGCGGATGACTTCCCGCAGCACATGATGAAACAGCTGCTCGGCCCGGGGTTCGTCCCGGGTTTCGATGGTGATCAGGCCGTTACCGGCCCGCAGCTGAACCGCCAGCTCGTGCTTGTCGGCCTTGAGTGTGCCGCTGGCCCTGGTTGTTGTCATTTACTTCCCCCCTCACCGCAATGCTGATGATCGTTGTCGTTGTCGTTGTCGTTGTCGAGATTTTAACTGAAGAGTAAATGCCGATTACGACAACGACAACGACAACGAGAAAAAACACACCCGGCGTATCGCTTCAGCCCGCCTTGTCTTCGGGCATCCCCAAAACATCCGCCTTGATTCGCTTGATCTCGTCCCGCAGCGTGGCCGCTTCTTCGAACTCCATGTTGCGGGCGTGATCATACATCTGTTTTTCCAGCTTCTTGATCTTCTGCATGGCCTGATCCGGGGTGATGGCGTCGTAGCGCCGGGCGGTGTCCGCCACCCGGCGAGCTCGCTGCATGGCCGGCGCCCGATCAGCATAGGCACCTTCCATGACATCCGCCACCCGCTTCTTAATGCCCTTGGGTGAAATACCGTGTTCCTTGTTGAAGGCAAGCTGCTTCTCACGCCGGCGCTGGGTCTCGGCGATGGCCCGCTCCATGGAACCGGTCATGCGATCGGCATAGAGAATGGCCCTGCCATTCACATTACGCGCCGCACGACCCATGGTCTGGATCAGCGAGCCCTCGGAACGCAGGAAGCCTTCCTTGTCGGCATCCAGCACCGCCACCAGGGAGACTTCCGGAATATCCAGGCCCTCGCGCAGCAGGTTGATGCCCACCAGCACATCGAACTCCCCGAGGCGCAGGTCGCGAATCAGTTCGGTGCGCTCCACGGTATCGATATCCGAGTGCAGATAGCGGACGCGCACATCGTGCTCGGCCAGGTATTCAGTGAGATCCTCGGCCATGCGCTTGGTCAGGGTGGTGACCAGTACCCGCTCGTTCACGGCCACCCGCTTTCTCACCTCGGACAGCAGATCATCCACCTGGCTGCTGGCCGGGCGTACATCCACCTCCGGGTCCACCAGGCCGGTGGGACGCACCACCTGCTCCACCGTCTGCCCGGCATGGGTCTTCTCATAGGGCCCCGGCGTCGCCGAGATGAACAGGGCCTGGGGCATCAGGCGCTCGAACTCCTCGAACTTGAGCGGACGGTTGTCCAGGGCCGACGGCAGGCGAAAACCGTACTCCACCAGGGTTTCCTTGCGCGAGCGGTCGCCCTTGTACATGCCGCCAATCTGGGGAATGGTCACATGGCTTTCATCCAGCACCAGCAGTGCATCGTCCGGCAGGTACTCGAACAGGGTCGGCGGTGGCTCACCCGCCGACCGGCCGGACAGATGTCGGGAGTAGTTCTCGATACCGCTGCAGTAACCCAGCTCGTTGATCATCTCCAGATCAAAGCGGGTGCGCTGCTCCAGGCGCTGGGCCTCCACCAGCTTGTCCGCCTTGCGTAGCTGCTCCAGCCGTTCGGCCAGCTCCGTCTTGATCTTCTCCATGGCGGCGAGGAGCTTGTCACGCGGTGTGACGTAGTGGGTGGTGGGGTAGATGGTGTAGCGCGGCAGCTTCTGCAGCATCTCCCCGGTCAGGGGATCGAACAGGGACAGATTCTCGATCTCATCATCGAACATCTCGATGCGCAGGGCCTCGCGCTCGGATTCCGCCGGGAAGACGTCGATCACTTCGCCCCGGGCCCGGTAGGTGCCAGGCTGCAGATCGGTCTCATTGCGGGTGTACTGCAGCTCGGCCAGCCGCCGCAGCAGCTTGCGCTGGTCGATGCGGTCGCCCCGGTCCAGGTGCACCACCATTTTCAGGTAGGCATCCGGGTCACCCAGGCCGTAGATGGCCGACACGGTGGCCACGATAATGGCATCCCGCCGCTCCATCAGGGCCTTGGTGGCCGACAGGCGCATCTGCTCGATGTGCTTGTTGATGGAGGCGTCCTTCTCGATGAAGGTGTCCGAGGACGGCACATAGGCTTCCGGCTGGTAGTAGTCGTAGTAGGAAACGAAATACTCAACGGCGTTTTCGGGGAAGAAGTCACGCAGTTCCCCGTAGAGCTGGGCCGCCAGGGTCTTGTTCGGCGCCATGACCAGGGTGGGCCGGCCCTGGGCCTGAATGACATTGGCCACGGTGAACGTCTTGCCGGAGCCGGTTACCCCCAGCAGGGTCTGGCTGGCCAGGCCGTGGGCAAGTCCCTCATTCAGTTTGCGGATGGCTTCCGGCTGGTCACCGGCCGGCTGATACTGGCTGGTCAGCTTGAACGTCATTGAGGAACCTCTGATTGATCCATTTGCGCTCACAGGCGGGCCTGAGCGTCCGATTGGTGAGAAGGCGGCCGCTCCGGTAAAATGGGGGCTTTCTCGCCAGCTGAACGCTTCGGTCGGGGTCACCCGCCGAATCAGCGGCTTCATTCGACAGAATAACAAGGCAAGGGGTTCATGAGCGACTTTCTCTCAGACCGCGTCAAGCAACTTCAGCCCTCCCCCACCCTGGCGGTGACCCAGAAGGCCGCCGAGCTGCGCGCCGCCGGCCAGGACATCATCGGCCTGGGCGCCGGTGAGCCCGATTTCGACACCCCGGACAACATCAAGGAAGCGGCCATTCGCGCCATCCGCGAGGGCCAGACCAAGTACACCGCCGTGGACGGCACCGCCGAGCTCAAGCAGGCGGTGATCGACAAGTTCAAGCGCGACAACGGCCTCGACTACGCCCCCAATCAGATTCTGGTGTCCACCGGCGCCAAGCAGAGCCTGTTCAATCTCTGCCAGGCGGTGGTCAACCCCGGCGATGAAGTGATCATCCCGGCGCCCTACTGGGTCTCCTACCCGGCAATGGTGGAAATCGCCGGTGGCAAGCCGGTCTTCGTGACCGCGGACTGGGACCAGGACTACAAGATCACCCCCGAACAGCTGGAAGCGGCCATCAGCGACAAGACCCGCCTGGTCATGCTGAACAGCCCCTCCAACCCCACCGGGCTGGCCTACACCCGTGAGGAGTTTCAGGCCCTGGCCGAGGTACTGAAAAAGCACCCGCAGCTGCTGATCGCCACCGACGACATGTACGAGCACATCCTGTGGACCGACGAGCCCTTCGTCACCCTGCTCAATGTCGCCCCGGAGCTGTATGAGCGCACCGTGGTCTTCAACGGGGTTTCCAAGGCCTACGCCATGACCGGCTGGCGCATCGGCTACGCCGGCGGGCCGGAGAAGATCATCGGCGCCATGAAGAAGGTCCAGGGGCAGTCCACCTCCAACCCGGCCTCCATCAGCCAGGCGGCGGCCACCGAGGCCCTGGCCGGCGACCAGAGCAAGGTGGCCGAAATGGTCAAGGCCTTCAAGGAGCGTCATGACCAGGTCTACCAGCTGCTGAGCGAGATCCCCGGGGTGCGGGTCAAGCCCTCCATGGGCACCTTCTACACCTTCCCGGACTTCCGCGAGGCCATCGCGGCACTGGACGGCATCAACAGCGACACCGAGCTGGCGGAATTCCTGCTCAAGGAAGCCGGCGTGGCCCTGGTGCCGGGCTCGGCCTTCGGTCTGGCCGGCCACATGCGCCTGTCCTACGCCACCGACATGGCCACCCTGGAAGACGCCTGTGCCCGCATTCGCAAGGCCCTGGCAGGCTGAATACAAATCGCCGGGCCCTGACGGTTGACGATCAGGGCCTGGCCGAATAAGATAGCGCCCTCGCTTCAGGCGAGACCCACCATTCCCCGGTAGCTCAGTTGGTAGAGCGGGTGACTGTTAATCACTAGGTCGGCGGTTCGAGCCCGTCCCGGGGAGCCAGAAAAAGCAAGGGGTTAGGCGATTCGCCTAACCCCTTTTTTGTTGCTGATCTGAAATTGGGTGCACAGCTGGGTGCACATCGGCTCAAGCCAGTAGAGCTGCCACGATTTAGCATCCAAGAAACACTGACAGGGACTGCCGAAAATGCCCGACAAGGCATGTCGGTCGAAGCCTACCGAATACCAGCCCGGCAACTAATAGAATGCCCTCTCCTACCGATGCCAACCGACGCAGCCAAGGTTGCTAAAGCGGGGCTCAGGTGGGATCACTCAATATCGGCCGACAAAAAGATACGCTCATCGCCTTCCGGCAACTCTTCAAGCCGATCGCGGAAAAAAACCGTAAGCCATTCGCGGCCCCTCTCGCTCAACACTGACCCGTCGTCGTGAAACAGGGAATCGTCAAGCGTCTCCTTTGGAAACTGAACCCAGTAGGGCTGACAATCACCCTGCCGCTCGAGTCTTAAATGGATACCGCCCCCGCCTTCGTCACTACCCGTAATACACCACGCATCGGGCATGCAATCTGCCGCAATTGCCTCAATCGCTATCCTTCTCTTACCAACAACTGCCATACAGAATTCTCCCAAATAACTCAATCACGCCAGCGAAGTATAAAAACCGTCACCACGCGAAAACCTGCCAGCGACAATGAACATTGTTCCGGTGCCTCAGGGCGGCTACTGCTCTCATCTGGTGGTCAGCAGCAAAATCCAAACCAACACTTCCTACAAAATTCCTGATCATTAGCTATGCTTGTCGGAGTTCACAGGTTTATACCAAACGGAGACGCCAAATGGAATTGAAGGAATTTATTACCGAAACCCTCACACAAATCGTTGATGGCGTATCAGATGCAAAGCAAGCTGCGGAAAAAAGCGATTCTATTATCAATCCGGCCATCGCCGGGACGGCTGCAAATAAGGACGGTGGATTCTTTTTCCCAGCCATGAACGGCCAGATTGCCACCTTAATCGATTTCGATGTTTCACTTTCAATAACGGAAGGAAAGGATTCTAAAGCTGGAATCAATGTGGCGTCTGGGTTGATTTCACTTGGTGGTTCCGGGCAATCGTCGAGCGAAAACAGCTCTCTGACAAGAGTACGGTTCAATATCCCTGTCGTGCTCCAAAACAAGAAGTTGAATAGCAATGACTGACGCAGGCGGAAAACTCCCAAAAAACTTACTGAGAGCACTAAAAGCTCTTGAAAACTCGCCGGCCATGAAATCATATAAGTCCATTTTCAAATCCATTAACTCCATTGAAAAGCTTGACACCATAAACACAGACCCACACTTCACGCGAGTACAGAAAGCTGTTGATAGACTTATACGCTCTGACTTTTACAATAACCTTCAAGAACTTAATAACCTCCCAGAAATGCAACTAGCCAGGCAAGCCGAGAAGGCGTCTGAGGCAATGGATTCTCACTCGCTGGAAAACTCTCCTGCTTTCCGGTTCATTGAGAAAATACAAGAAGCTGGAAGTCTAAAGGCGCTCTACGGCCTAGAAGACTCTCCCGCGATGCGCGTGATTGCCGAAATGGCTGATCGTCTTTCATCAACTTATGGCCCCTTGGCATTTTCCGAATCATACGACCACTTGATTCGCTTACAAACTGAAATGGAGGAAAGAAGCGAAGACCCGAGAAAGATAACGGAATATGTCTCCGAAGAGTTCAGATCAGCTCCAACCGGACCATTGAGCAGGGAATTTTGGCTGATGATTATATTTACACTGATAATGGATTACAGCGCGAAGCAGAATCACGAGGAAGCACAGGCTGAAATAATATCTGCAGTGGAGCAATTGGAAAGATCGATTAGCGCTCAATATAAATCAATGCTATCAGAAGAAAAAAACGAAGTTTTCTATGTAACCTCGACCAGGCTTAACCTCCGATCCGGCCCCAGCACGGAACATAATGTAATAGAAGTGTTGCCCCCCAACAGAAAACTTAGGTTGTTAGACATGAATGGCGGATGGGCTAATGTCGAGTACTTCAATTACCTGAGAAATAAGAACCAATCCGGCTGGGTCTCGGTTGAACACATAACTCTAATTGACGGTTAATCCCAGTGATTCCCGATACCTTTAGTTTTTCACCCCACATCACTCCAGCTTTTCCGTCCTGAATGCGGTCATGAAGATCAGAGACAAAGCAACAGACACCCAAAGGAAGGCGGAAATTGAGTCTAGAGCGATGAAATGGAGTTATTTTATATCTTTTCCATTCACATATATTTTCTTTTCATGGTTAATAATTGACTCCAACTCCCCTGACTCTGCTTGGTTTCCTATCTTTCTGATTTCAGCTTTTATAAACATTATCCCGTCGTGTGCGCTTGGAGCGATATTTAATTGGTGGTCTCTCCGCAACGATAAATAATTATTTCTAAACCATTGATGGGCTATGCGGCATTTGGGCCCCGTGCCGCGCGGGTGACTCAGGCGGTTATCCGCCTAGCCCGATTCAGGCCGCCTGCAAGTGTGCCGCAATCGAATCCAATTGCCTTGCCTTCATCCTGCGGCGCAGACTACGGGCATGATTAGTTTTTGGTGCCAATGCACCCTTTACCACTGTCGCCGGATATGCCGGTATAGAAGTGGTGGATATCTCCAGCAGGTTTACAGCGTGAAGGCTCCTGATAAGCCCCTTGTCAGTCTCCTTCCACGATTCCCCCTTAGAGTTCGGCACCGCAAAACCGAACGACATTGCCCCTAAGTCGCGGCGGTTAACCAGGGCGTAGGTATCCCGCCCCAATGTCGTATCAGGCAGTTCCAGCGTGAAATGCAGCCCGCGACTGTTTTCGGATAGGTGAAGGCTCCCGTTCCCGGTTCTGCCCAATACCTGCGAATAGTCGTGGTGGTGAAACGCCAGCACTTCAGTACCGCCCGTAAGTGTTCTGGTGAACGCTCCCGGCATGATCTGCTCACGGAACCCGCCAAGGTCGGCGGACAGCGAGTTAAACACGGCGGCATAGCCCTGAATCTTCATCGCTTCTCCTCCATGCCCAACCGGGACATTTCCGCTTGTAAACGCCGGACTTCCAATGTCCAGCGCTCACGGGTTCGGGTATTTTCGGCAGTCGCCACCAATCGGGTGGCCTCCCGATAGCGACGCAAAAGCCACCGCCGCGCCAAGGGATGCCGGGCTATGCCCCGGAACTGCTCATCATCAGCCGTTTGCTGTGGGCGGCGACCGATCTCCGCACGCTCGACGGCTCTCATGTTTCCTCCCGTATGATTTCACCTTTCTGCTCAGACGGTGGCGTCACCTTTCTACTGCTGGGAGCCAGTGACCGTACAAGGCGTACCTGGTCTACCCTATCGCGCTTCGCAATAACCGCAGCACGCCTTGCCAAGTCCAAAGGAAGGTCCAGTTTGCTCACCGGCTGATTAATTTCTGCCGCTTTGCGGCGCAGTTGGCTTAGTTTCGTGATCTTCTGGCAAACTTCTTCCCTGGCTGCAGCCGCTTGACGCTCCAAGCTCTCGGCAGCCGCTACCGCATCTGCGATACCCCGCTTGAACTCCTTTGCTCCCGCCACAGCCTCTACCCCTTCAGCCTCTCTCAGGGCCAGTCGGACTTCCGATTGCCGGGCCCTGACCTGTTCGGATTCGGCTTTAAGCCTCTGTGCCTCCTGGTCCAGCTTCAACAGAGCCTCAGGCGTGCCATAGCGGACCGTATGCGGGCGCTCCTTCCTCGTTAGGGTCTCCAGCCGGTTATCTATTTCAGCCAGTCTGCGGCGGCTCTGGTCCTTCAGGGACTGGGCTTCGGCCACCGTCAAACCGTTACCGCCAAACATCTTCTTCAGAATCTTCTGCATTTCCATCGTTCGTGCTCCTCTGCTGGCCATCCTGGCTGTCCTCTGGCGGACCCAGGATGATTTCAATAAAAGGCGGATCATCCGCCCCGTGGTGTTGATGCCACCAGGCCTTGAACGCGGGCCCGTAGCGGTTCCATTGCTGGCGCAGCCACTCATCCGAGTAGGTGGCCATGCCCCCACCCACTGAGAATGTGTCCACCAACTCCGCTGGGCAGCCGTGCTGCCTCCGGCGGGATCTGCGTTTGCGAACAGTCGGCATGGTTAAACCTCCGGCGGTCTGCCTGGACCGTCCCTCAGGGGCTCAAGGTCCAGGTTCAATTGCTTCAAAGCAGCCAACATCTGCCCTCGGCTATCCCGCTCGGTCGGCAACAAAGGATGGGCCTTGGGCTGCCCGAATCGGTCCAGGACTGTTTCCCCGTCCCGCTTGATGGTCGCCTGGGCATCCCGCATCCGGTCGAAGGCCTCCAGGGCCACTTGCAGCAGCAGGCGGCCCGCGTCATCATCCAGGGCATATTCCGTCACCAGCCGACTCCACCAATCGGCAGCTTCCGGGCTCAGATTTTCGGGCGGCAATTTTTTCAAAGCATTTCCTCAATTAATTTTCTACAAAGGATCCCTCTCCGTTCCTGTCGTCCACGGTGACAAACACAAGACGCCCCTCCCGAGAACAGCGCCAATCTTTCACCTTTGAGCATTCGTCACCATCACCTGCCTAAAAGCCTTTGCCTTCATTGCTTCCAGGTATATCTGTTGCGCTTCTCGATCCTTGGCGATGTATGCGCCACCTTTCTCCAAGACAAAACGGTCTACGCGCTCACATGATCCACACTGGTGGAAATGCAGCGTCATACCGTCAGTTTTCTCGCAATTTGGGTACGCGCCGCCGCCACATTTGCAGTCAACTCGTCCGCCTGTTTTGATTATCTTCCCTCTCTCCCTACCAACTCCCTCTGGTAACTTAGCTGTGTGTTTGCCACCAACACCGAGACATTGAACAAATCCTCCTTCCCGGTGTTGCTCACCAGCACCGACAGCCCTTATTGCAGGTTCGGAAACTGCCCCTCGGCGTTGCTCACAAGCACCGTCGGTGTCGCTCACCAGCACCGCGTTTTTTCCCAATGCTGACAGTTCGCTGCCCCCTGGACCCGGCTTCCAGTGCATGTAGTCCTTTGGCGCTGGCGTTCCGTCATCCAGATCCTCATTGGTCAGCGCATACTCGGAAGCATGTTGGGCTTTTCGGCTGAATGACCCCTGTGAAAGCAGGCGAATGAATCCCGTGCCTAGTAATTCATCACGCGCTTTCTCGGCCTTGTATCGGCCCACATTGACCCGCCGCTGTATTTCTCTCACACTCATGAACACACGGTTTCCCTTTCCGTTATAGAGCAAACGCATCTGCACCAGCAGCGAAACCGCTTCTGGTGAAAGCGAACGGAACGCCGCGCTGTCTGCCTCGTATTGATAAACCCGACAGTGCTTTTTGACCTTCCTCGGCTTAGCCATTACGCCCCCTTTCGGCCCACCAGCCGATACTGAGGGGGAGCCAACCTCGAACGCTCAGAGCTACTAGCCAGGCACAGACGCGGTTGCTACCATCGGCAGTGATGTCCTTTCGTTGGGAGTCAATCGGGGGACGGTGTGTGCTTGGCGGCTGCATCGTCCCCTTTTCCTTGTTTGTCACCACTTTTCGGCCCCTTCCGACTCAAGCCCCCGGTTCTCAGACCGATTTTCAACGATCTCCAGGAGCAGGCCCGCAAACCCAGTTAGGCTCCAATTGGGGTTTAATTCACGCCATTTCGTGGGGGTACAGCCGTGGACGGCTCGGAACTCTGCCAGAGTGACTCCATATCGCCGCATCAGCTTGCGGGCGGGCCATCCCTTTGTGTCGCTGCGGGGCATACGGTGGCCGTGCTTTGCGGCCAGTTCACGCCAGTAGTTAAGGTCCAGGGATTGTCGAGGGTTTTCGCGAAGCTGGTTTGCGGGAGGATATTGACTACACATCGGCCACCTCCCGCTGATAGCCAGCAGGATCTGCAAGCCATTGCTCTAGGTCACAGGCGCGCCATACGGTGCAACGGGCACCCAAGCGGATTCTCGGCGGGAAGCGGCCTTCTTTCTCACGCCGCCAAATGGATGTGTCGGATAGCCCAGTTCGGGCAATTACTTCGGCCTTGCGGCAAAGGCGGCTCGGGCTTTCCTCCTTTTCTAATCTTTCCATATTGCACCTTCGGTTTGTTGTGAACCCGAGTGCAATATATGAGCCGCAATCCTATGCCATGAATACCAAAACGGTATTAGGTAATCGCCTTATAGGCCCACACCAGAAATTCAACCCATTCACGAAATAGCGGGTCATCGTTATACATCTTTTCAGCATGCTTGAAATGCTTCCGAGCAGTGCTCGCTGACTCGATAGTTGTGGAAAATCCACTTTCGTGATTCGCCCAATAGTCCTTACGCTCCGCAATTTCTTTCAGGGCTGCCGTTTCCGATAGGCCCCTTGCGCGCAAATTAGAGACACGGACATATAGCAGCGCATAGTTATCAAGGCCTATCTGCTTTTTCCGTCCGGCATTTGTGCCTGGCTTTGGGGCATCAAATACTTCTTCACCATGCTCAAGGTATTCACGCACCAATCTACTGAAAGTATCTGGGTCGGCCTTATAAGCTGCCCGCAAGTAGCGTTTAACTTGGGTTTCGCTCATGCCCGGCCCTCCATGCTGATAGGCTCAATTTCGCTGCCCGCCTCTGTCCACTGCAGCGCCCGCCGACAGGCCGCCGTGGAGATCGACTTGCCTTTAATAGCAGCCCGCAAGGCAATATCCCATGCTGTCATGGCCCGTTGTTTCTCGGCCCAATAGTCATAGCGGTCATAGTGCTTCGCACTTACACCACCGAAGTCGTGATTGTGAATCTGATTTGTGGTGGTCTTTGGGATGCCAATCTCGTGCATACGGGTTTTGCAGGTTCGGCGGAAGTCAGCAGCGGTGAACTTGTCCATAGGCTCACCACGCTTTTCCATATCATCCAGCAGCGCCCGGACGATCACCCCCGGACGCTCTGCCCGCATTGGCTTTTCGAGCCTTCGGACTTGAGGAAACAGATAGCCCCGCCCGCCGGTAAGGATGCGCAGTTCATCCAGTACTTCCAATGCGCAATGATTCAGGGGCACAAGATGGTCACGGGTTCGGTTCTTATGCCTTGCAGCCTTCATCAGCCATTGTCGCCCAGCCAAGTCGAACTCCGCCCAGTCGGCCTCGCGCACCTCGCGAACATGCTGGCCGCCCAATGCCAATAGCAGACGAATCAGCAGGGCATCACTTGGGTAGGGAGTCGCACGATCCACCTCGCGCCAGACTCGCCCAATTTCGTCGAATGACAGTTCCCTATCCCCCGGTGTCACATGGACCTCCAACGGCACATCAGCCACGGGATTGTGAGTCACCTTGAACTTGATCGGATTCCCAAGGTTGCGGGGGTCATGGTCGGCCTGAATCGCCAGCTTGAACGCCTTGTGAAGATTCGCCCGGAGCACTCTAGCGGTATGCTCAGCATTCCGGCTCAGGGGGCGGTGCAGGATCAACTGAATATCCTCTGCCGTCACCTCGGCGGCCTTTGTCTCTCTGGAAACCACCGGGAACACATCGCGATGCCAGCCACGCCGCACCGCGTCTATATATTCCCGTGAGCGCGCGCGTGAGCGCATGTGGCGCATGTAGAGCGCCGCCACGCCTGCAAGGGTGCCCCGCTCGGCCCGCTTCCGGTTCTCCCGTCTGGCCTGTTCTCGCTGCTCTCTGGCGTGCTCCTGCGGGTCTACCCCCTGATCTACTAGCTTGCGCTGCTTAAGCGCCGCTGTGCGGGCCTCGCCTAGCGTCATGGCCGGATAGGTGCCCAGTGTGAGGAATCGGCGTTTGCCGGAGATATCATTGCCGTCCTTGTCCGTAGTCCCTTCGGGAGCGTAGTAGAACTGGAAGAACGACAGCCGCCCGGCAGCAGACACCTTCACCCCAAACCCGGAGCCGTCCCCATCCCATAGGCGGGTTGCCGAATCTCGGCGCTTACCCTCCAGGTTGTCCAGCTTTTTCGCTGAAATGCCTTTTCTGGCCATGCCCGATTCTCCTCGCGTGCGCACCCAACGGTGCCTCTGTGCACCCAGAAACGGCCCGAAACCGTCCTAAATCATTCCCCATCACTAGGAATTGGGTGCACAACTGGGTGCACACTGGAGCCGACAAGCTGTGCACCTAATGGAAATGTCCTGAATTAACGGTAAGCCGGGGAGCCCTGCCTGTCAAGGGTTTTGGGGGTTGACTGTAATGGTCGCCTAGTGATTTGAAGCGTCCAGAAATGTCGCCTTCCGTGACTGTTAATCACTAGGTCGGCGGTTCGAGCCCGTCCCGGGGAGCCAGATTCGAGAAGGGCCAGTTCCATGTGGACTGGCCCTTTTCTTTTGCCTCCCAGCCCTTCCCGGCAACTTGCCCGGCCTGGCTCGTCATAGCATGATGTGCGGCCCATCCACGCGCGCAAGGCCCGAGCATGAAGGTAAGCATCGTCTATGACGGCCGCTGTCCCATCTGCCGGCGACTGGTCGCGGCCAGCCGGCTCAGACAGCGTGGCGCTCAACTCGACGCCATCGATGCACGCACGGCTCCGCTGGATGACATTCAGGGGCTGGATCTGCGCGGACTGGATCTCGATGAAGGCTTCGCCGTCATCACTGACGGCGAACTGCATTACGGTGCCCGTGGCGCCCGCATGCTGGCCTTGCTCAGTGAGCCCTCCGGCCTGTTCTTTCGCCTGTTCCGGACACTGAATGCCAGTGAGCGGCGCAGCGCCATGAGCTACCCCCTGCTGCGTGTCGGGCGGCGGCTGCTGCTCACCCTGCTCCGGGTGCCACCCATTAGAACCGACAAGGGCAGTGATTGAGAATGAGGGCTTCGTGGGAGGTTTTCCGGGTATTCCTGCTTCTGGGGCTGACGTCCTTCGGCGGTCCGATTGCCCATCTGGGCTTTTTTCAGAAAGAATTCGTTGAGCGACGCCGATGGCTGGCCAGCGACACCTACGCCGAGCTGATCGCCCTGTGCCAGTTCCTGCCCGGGCCGGCCAGCAGCCAGGCCGGCTTCGCCATTGGCCTGCATCGGGCCGGGCTGACAGGCGCTCTTGCGGCTTGGCTCGCCTTCACCCTGCCCTCGGCCATCATCATGATTGCCCTGGCCAGCGGGCTGGCACTGTTTGAACCAGGCGATTACGAGGGGGCAGTGCGGGCACTGAAAGCCGCCGCAGTGGGCGTGGTTGCCTGGGCTGTCTGGGGCATGGCCCGCAGCCTGACCCCGGACTGGCAGCGCCTGCTGATTGCGGCCCTTGCCGTGGCAACCACCCTGGGCCTGCCGCTGCTGCTTGGTCTCACGGCTGTGGGGCAGATCGGCGCGATTGTTCTCGGTGCCCTGCTGGCGCCCCTGCTGGTACCCAAAGTTGCCGTACAGACAGGCTCACCCCTTGCTCTGCCCTTCCACCGACGAGGCGGCCTGCTGGCGGGCGGACTCTTTCTGGCGCTGCTTATGGGTCTGCCATTCATGGCCTGGCTGTCGCCCGCGACCTGGCTGACGATCAGCGATGCCATGTACCGAGCCGGCGCCCTGGTCTTCGGCGGTGGGCATGTGGTCCTGCCCCTGCTCCATGCCGAGACGGTTGCCACCGGCATGATGGACGAAGACACCTTCCTGGCCGGCTACGGCGCCGCCCAGGCCCTGCCCGGACCGCTGTTCGCCTTTGGCGGCTTCGTCGGCACGGTCGCCGGGGGAATCGGAATCGGCCTGCTGGCCCTGACCATCATCTTCCTGCCCGGCATGCTGATCCTGCTGGCGATACTGCCCTTCTGGGCGCGAGTGCGGGAAAACCAGCGCCTGCGCCGCCACCTGGCCGGGGTCAATGCTGCCGTCGTCGGCATCCTCGCGGCTGCCTTCTACGACCCCGTCCTCACCGCCGGCATCGCCGACTGGCGCGATGGCCTCATCGCCCTCGCCGTCCTGACCACCCTGGCCACCGGCCGCCTGCCCATCTGGCTGCTCATCATCATCGCGGCCGGCGCAGGTTGGTTTATTTACTGACAATCAAAAGAAAAATGCGCGGCTAAATGGTTGCAAAATCATTTTGATACCCTTGGGGTACCATCCTCCGGGCGTCCAAAACGATATCGCCAAGCGCATATCGTCACAAACAGGAACAGCAGGAGCTCAGTGGGTGGGCGGCCGCTGGCGGCACAGCCCACACCATCGCCGACATCCCAAAACTCGACGACATCCAAACGCACAGAGGTCTCTCGCCCGTCGGGGTCTTCGTCAATCTGATCAGACACCAAAAGCGCATCAATCCTGTAGTTGGTCACCCGCTGGGAAGTGGTTTTCAAGGTCACTGTCACATGCCCCTGCGCAGGAACCTCCTCGATTAGGCAGAGAGTGGACTGGAGGACGCTGTTCCACTCGCAAATGGCATTCTCGCCGCTGACATCGTCGGGGGCGCCTGGCGCGTACTGCATCCGAAGCAAGACATTAGTGGCCCGGCTATCGCCACTGTTTTCGATACGCCAATGATGTCTGAATGTTCGACCGGCAACCGGCGTCTGGTCCGTCCAGGTATCCGAAACCGACAGACGCACTGGCTTCGCGTCCGGCTGGTAAACATAGGCAGCGCTACCCAGCCCTGGATACATACTGTCGTTACCGCTCAGAACGATAACTCCATACGGACCGGCCGGCGCCACAGCCACACCCAAGGCGTGTTGTCTTGTGCCCCATTGCGACCATGGTGGCCGAAGCTCCTCCCGGAACCGCCAGCCGTTCTCCGCTCCCGGATCCCTATCGTAGATACGCACCGCGCCCTCACCCCGCCGGCCTGCTTCATCGAAGGCGGATGGGAATCCGAGATACAAGCGATCGTCCCGAATCATGGCCGACCAGCCGTAAGTATGCCAGCTGCCCGCTTCCCGCTCCGGCCCCCGCATGACCGCAGAACGCTGCCAGAGTACCTCATCCTCGTTCCAGACAAAGTGTTCGAGACGAGTGGTACGGGTGAGGTCCTCGTTCAGTTGGCCCGAATGAAAGAGCAGATCCGCCCCATTGAAATACATCAGCTTCGTGTCACTGGCCTCCGCGCCTTCGTCGGGAAGCACGGCCGAGATTTTCTGAAAGAAGGCCCACTCATCGGCATCGGGGTCGTGGCGGAACAGGTAAGTGGCACCATTGCGCTCGCCGATGTCCTCCACCCAGGCATTGCGTGCATGAACAGCCAACCAGGGATAAGCCAGCTTCACGGTCGAGCCGAAGGCATCCTGCCGTCCGCCCTCTTCGCCGTCCGGGGCCAGCAGTTTCTGCTGGTACACCCAGTCATTCGCCGAATCTGACCAATGGAAGACATAGGCCGCCCCGAGGGTTGATGGCAGGGTACCCTCGCCCAGGGTCGCACCGACAATCAGCCAATCTCTTTCGGAAGCAAGACCAGTGCCAAATTGTGCGATATCAGGCTCCGGTCTCGCAATCTCGCGAAGATGCTCAACAAACCCGGTCTCAGGATCACGATAAAACTGATATACCTTGCCCGTATTATCTAGGCTATAGAGTCTATTCTCCCAAAGCGCACCGACAAAGAAGCCATCCCCTTCCACTGCTGAAGAAATGCCAAAAAGCGATCCGCTCTGGCCGACAATGTCCAGACCATCAATCCACTCCCGACGTTGCCACAACCCGTCCTCGCCCGGGGCAACGATCATCAGGCCACCCACTTCCACACCGCGGGCGTCTTTCGCATCCGGCACACCCAGCAACAGATAGTCATCGGAATAGGCCGACACGCGACCGTGAAGCGCGAAAAGGACTCATACGGGGGTAAAACACCCGAGGCGGGCGCAAGGCTGCCCGGGGATTCGCCCCGGGCAGCCTCCGCCGAAACAGGCAAGCCAACAAGCAGCCAACAAACCATCAGCCCGGCAACGGAAAGACACGTTCTCATCATGGATGTCGCAAGAGTCACGGGCACATGATCCAGTTCCCGTCTTCATCCTGATACGGACACCCCGATCCGCCACCACCGGAACCCGACCCGTCGTCACCGGAATCTCCCGTATTGTGCGACTGATAAAGTAGACGATTCGGTGATCCAGACAAATGTGTCAAGCGCCCAGTGGTAGCCTCGCTAATGAGAACCTGGCGAAGTGCACCGGGGGATATAAAACCACCTTCCGCTTGGGCATGGATCGCCGCGACACCGGCGACCAAAGGGGCGGAGTAGGAGCTGCCCCAGTCGACCCGGGTCGCGGTATCATTCTCCGATGATGGCATCTCCACATTGTGCCCCGGTGCGAACAGGTCGACCGCATCACCGTAATTGGAGCCAACCTCACTGCTCACCCAATAACGCCGATCTTTCTCGGTGCTCGCGCCTACCGTAATAACCTCGGCCATTCTGGCAGGGACCAGCGTAGCGGCATCCGTATTTTTATTCCCGGCTGCCGCCACCAACAGAAGATTACTTGGTAGATCCCGTATCGCCTCCTCGAGATCCGTTACGTCCGCTTCCGTATGGGGGAATCCGATACTCAAATTCACCACTGCCAACTTTCCCCCCGCAGCAGACTCCAGCGATGCAATAGCAGCCAAACCATCAATCACATCACTGACCATACCGGCGCCGCGACAATTGAGTACCCGCACATCCGCAATACTCGCACCCTGAGCAGCGCCAAGAACACCACTCGCCGCCTTGCCGGCAACCCCGGTCCCGTGAAAATTCGGTGTGGCAGCTCCATCACCCTGCCCCGGCGATGGGATAGGACAGACACTGCCGCAGTCGTCCACACAGCACACATAGTCAGTATCACAGGTTTCCCTGTAATCGGAGTCACTGTCGAAACGGTCGTACACACGCTGGGCCCTGCCACCAAAACGCTCGTGAGTCAGTCTGACGCCACTATCCACCACGTAGATCCGCGTGCCGGCCCCATCATAGTCGTAGGAATAGGAACCGGACAGGGGGAGATCACGCTGATCTATCCGGTCGAGGCTCCAATCCGCCTCTTGCTGCGTTGTTCCGCTCAGGGTATGCACAACACGATCTCTTCGCACTGAACGAATATTCGGATTTCGCTCAAGTGAACGGGCTGGGTGCTCCGGCAACTCCACCAGAAATCCACGATGGACGTGCTCGAAAACGAGCAACGGTTGAAAACCCAGCTGGCGACCGAGCTGATGGGCAAGCTCGCCAACCGCCTGCGATGGCAACTCGTCTTGTCGATTGAACCCGACAATCCAGCGATTGTTCTCAAACCTGCTGCCATCCGTACCCACCCAGGGCGGTTCCATGGCATTCAGAGGTGTAGCTAAGAATAGAGAGAGAGAGAGAGAGAGAGAGAGTCAAAAGATATTTCACGGCAGGTTCCTTCTGTCATGGTTTATACTTTATCGCCTGCAATCCTACGGCGATAAATAAAAAATAGTTCACTGTCATATCGATTGCAAATTGCGATTGTCCAGCAAGACAGATCACGAGACGCTGACAGGAACCTTCAGGCCGCGAAAATCCTCACATCCATCGGAATCAGCGCGCTCAATCAGATCGCGCTACTGTTCGCTGTCTTTCGTTCTTCATTATTTTGCAGTCATTTCGCGTGCATCTCGCGGCGCTTTTATTCTTATAGGGTCTTGAGGAAGTCTTTGAGGTAGGCGCGGAAGCCTTCGCCCAGTTCGGGGTGGGCCAGAGCCAGTTCCACGTTGGCTTCCAGGTAGCCGAGCTTGTCGCCGCAGTCGTAGCGCTTGCCGTCGAAGTTGAAGGCATACACCGGTTCTTCCTTGAGCAAGCGGTCGATGGCGTCGGTGAGCTGAATTTCGCCGCCGGCACCGCGGCCGGTGGTGGCCAGGAGGTCGAAGATTCGTGGGGTGAGCACATAGCGGCCGATCACGCCCATGTTGGAGGGTGCCTTGTCCGGAGACGGTTTCTCCACCATACCCCGCAGGCGGCGGATGTTTTCGCCTTCCGGCTCGCCATCGACGATGCCATAGCGGGAGACATGCTCGATGGGTACTTCCTGGGCACCCAGAATGCTGCCGCCCAGTTTCTCGTACTGATCCCGCATCTGGCTCAGGCAGCCCTGCCCGTTGGCGTGAACCAGGTCGTCGGCCAGCACCACGAAGAACGGCTCGTCGCCCACCAGGTTGCGGGCGCAATGCACGGCATGACCCAGGCCGAGAGCCTCGGCCTGTCGGATGTAGACGCAATCCACTCCCGGCGGGACGATGTTCTGGACCGCTTCCAGGCGCTCGTTCTTGTGGCGCAGGGCGAGCTCATTCTCCAGCTCGTAGGCACGATCAAAATGATCGGGAATCGCCCGCTTGTTGCGCCCGGTCACGAAGATCAACACCTCGGCGCCGGCTTCCACCGCCTCTTCCGCAGCGTACTGAATCAGGGGCTTGTCAACGACAGGCAGCATTTCCTTGGGATTGGCCTTGGTGGCGGGCAGAAATCGGGTACCCAGGCCTGCAACGGGAAACACGGCTTTGCGAATCTTCTTGCTCACGCGGATCTCCAGATCGGTTCTGTGGCATTGCGGCGACAGTCTAATGCGACCCGAGCTGCCATGAAAGGCCGAAGCCAGCGAATTCTTGAAACCGTCACAATCAGGAAAGTTGCCATCATGAAAAAGGGCGGAAACCCGCAGGTCCCCGCCCTTCCGCACTCCCTCACCGCTGACCGGCGAGAGTCTCAGTCATCCACGCGAATACGCTCGCGATTACGCTCCACCGTGACTTCCCCGACACCGGACACCAGCGCCAGGTCGTCAGCACTCATGAAGCGGCCGTGCTCCTCACGAAACTCGACAATGGCTTCCGCACGGGCCTGGCCCACACCCGTCAGGGCTTCGGCCATTTCTTCGGCGCTTGCCTCATTGATATTGATGGCTTGCCCGGCGAAGAGCCCGTGGGCAAGGAAAAAGAGAGTGGCCGCAATCAGTGCCTTGAAGCGATTGTTCATGGTTCAACCCCTTTCACGATTTTCCGTTTTCACAATCAGCCAACCCGATTTGGCTGGCCCCCCGCCGGGATGTCCCTCATCCCGACGGTTGTGATTATGGACAGGAAAAATCGTGGAGGTCAGCGGTCAATGCCGATTCCGCTTGTAGGATTTTGCGGTACCGTGGGTAGGGCAATTTCGTAATGCGGGCGTGTTGTATTCCAATTCTTGCAGCTCGGACACTGCCAATGCAGGTGGCGCGCCGTGAATCCACACTCACTGCAGCGATAACGCGGAGCGGCTTCCAGGAAACGCTGAAGCGCATGACGCAGGGGCCGCATGCCCGCCTCCGAGGATTCGGGTGGCTCGCCGGTGAGCAGTTCCACCAGATCCGTAAACCCTTTCAATCCGGGCGCGCTGCGCAAGTACTGGGCGATACAGGCCTCGGCCTCCGGGTCCTTGATGGTGGGGTCCACAATGGCCGCCAGGGCAATCTGGGAAACGGCATTTCCGGAACTACGCTGCAGCTCCTGAAGAACTGCCGAAAACCCCTGTGGATGACCGATCTCCTGGAATAGACGATGCAGCGTAGGCAATAACTCCAGGGCAAGGGACACATCGCTTTCCAGCGCCTTCCTCAGACCGCGAATGGCCGCCTTGGGATTCCCCTCCTCCCGCATCAGTCGTGCACGCAGAAGGGCCGCCCTGACATTGCGCCGATCAAACATCTCCGCCCGCTTGAGAAAACGCCGGGCCTGGCGCAGGTCCCGCCCGGCTAGATGATGCTCGGCCAGTTCGCAGTAATACTGGGCCGCCCGCTCGTACTGGGGCTGCCCGGAAGCCAGCTCTAGCTTGCGCGCCATGAGAATGGCCTGCTCCCAGTCCTTCTGCTGCTCATAGATGGTGACCAGACGCCCAAGGGCCGCCTGCATGTAGGCCCGTACATCGGTCAACTCCAGGAACAGGCTTTCCGCACGGTCCAGCAGGCCGGCCCGCATGTAATCCTCGGCCAGGGCAAACAGGGCCTGGTGGCGCTGATGCCGACTCAGATTGGGGCGGGCAATCAGGTTCTGGTGGATACGAATGGCGCGATCAACCTCGCCCCGCCGCCGAAACAGGCTGCCGAGGGCAAAATGGGTTTCGACCGTATCGCTGTCCACCTCGACCATGCGGATGAAGACTTCGATGGCCTTGTCTGGCTCTTCCTCGAGCAGGTGATTCAGGCCACGGTAATAGTCCGCCCGCATGGCCGTCCCGCCTGCCCCGGCATTGCCGCCACCACGGTGACGGCGACCAAACAACCACCCCAGCAACAGTGTGGCCAGCGAAGCCAGAAGAATTATGAGGAAAAGTTCAGCGTCCATCCTTGATCGGAAGGCTCCGGAGATTGTTGACTTCCGTTTCCGCCAGACGGATGGCACGCCGCAGTCGGGCATTTTCCGAGCGCATCTTCATGACCATGCCGAAGGCAGCAAGAAAACCCGACAGGACACCGATCACGACGGCGGCCCAAAGGGCAATGGGCAATGGCAGGCTGACGCTGCCGAGTAGGTAATGCAGTTCGACCGAAGCGGTATTCACCCAGGTCAGGATAATGGCGACCAGCATGAAGATCACAAGCAGGGCGAGTCGAACATAACGCATGACAGGCTCACTCCAGGTACTCAATCCCCGATCCCATCGCGTCACTGATCACCGGCCAGTGAAAATCTGACACATGGCTGGCGGGCCCATGGGCAGTCGGACGGGTCTCCAGAGGCGAACTTTAGCACAGGCCGGCAGGCTTCAGGCTTCTTCGGCGCGCGCCAGCTCTTCCTGAAAGCCATCATTGACCCGCTCACGCAGATCCTTGCCGGGCTTGAAGTGAGGAACATGCTTTCCGGACAGAGCCACGGACTCCCCGGTCTTGGGGTTCCGGCCCATGCGCGGTGGACGGTAATGGAGGGAAAAGCTGCCAAAGCCGCGAATCTCGATTCGCCGCCCGTTGGAGAGGGAATTGCTCATCTGTTCCAGGATGGTCTTGACCGCCAGCTCCACATCCTTGGCGGGCAGATGCTGCAATCGGTTCGAGAGAACCTCGATCAGCTCGGACTTGGTGATTTTCTTCATGCCCTGACCCCATCTCCCTCTGAATTATTATATGGATGCGGATTATGGCAAAGAAAGCTCGGAAAAACCGCGCCCCGAAGGGCGCGGATCTTCCTTCACTTTCACTCAGCCGAGATCACTTGTTCTCGAGCTGTTCCTTCAGCAGGTCACCAAGGCTGGTGGTACCACCACTGCCCTGGCTGCTGTCGGAGTACTGCTTGACCGCCTTGCGCTCTTCCTGCTCATCCTTGGCCTTGACGGACAGGCTGATGACGCGGGTCTTGCGGTCCACGCCGACAATGCGGGCCTCGATCTCTTCGCCTTCCTTGAGCACGCTGCGGGCATCCTCGACCTTCTCGCGAGACAGCTCGGAAGCACGCAGATAACCTTCCTGCTCTTCCGGCAGATCCACGATGGCACCCTTGGCGTCCACTTCGCGGACGGTGCCCTTGATCATGCTGCCCTTGGGGTAATCGGCCAGGAAAGCACCCATGGGGTCCTTGTCCATCTGCTTGATACCCAGGGAGATGCGCTCACGCTCGGGATCCACGGACAGCACCACGGCCTCGACTTCGTCACCCTTCTTGAAGTCGCGGATGATGTCTTCGCCGGACTGATCCCAGGAGATGTCGGACAGGTGCACCAGACCATCGATGCCACCTTCCAGACCGACGAAGATACCAAAGTCCGTGATGGACTTGATCTTGCCGGAGATCTTGTCGCCCTTGTTGTGGGTGGCGGCAAACTCGTCCCAGGGGTTGGGCTTGCACTGCTTCATGCCGAGGGAGATGCGGCGACGCTCTTCGTCGATATCCAGCACCATGACTTCGACATCGTCGCCCACCTGGACAACCTTGCCGGGGTTGATGTTCTTGTTGGTCCAGTCCATTTCGGACACGTGGACCAGACCTTCAACACCTTCTTCGATCTCAACGAAGGCACCGTAATCCGCCAGGTTGGTGACCTTGCCGGTGATACGGGCGCCTTCCGGATAACGATGGGCAATCTGCACCCACGGATCCTCGCCGAGCTGTTTGAGACCCAGGGAAACGCGCATGCGCTCGCGGTCGAACTTGAGCACCTTGACGTCGATCTCGTCGCCCACATTCACCACCTCGGAGGGGTGGCTGACACGACGCCAGGCCATGTCGGTAATGTGCAGCAGGCCGTCGATGCCGCCCAGGTCCACGAAGGCACCGTAATCCGTCAGGTTCTTCACGATACCCTTGGAGACCAGGCCTTCCTGCAGCTCTTCCAGCAGCTTGTCGCGCTCTTCCTTGTACTCTTCCTCGACCACGGCACGGCGGGAGACCACCACGTTGTTGCGGCGACGGTCCAGCTTGATGACCTTGAATTCGAGTTCCTTGCCCTCGAGGTAGGTGGGATCGCGCACGGGGCGCACATCCACCAGGGAACCGGGGAGGAAGGCACGGATGTTGTCCAGGTCGACGGTGAAGCCGCCCTTGACCTTGCCACTGAGGTGGCCGTGCACGATTTCGCCGGCCTCGTAGGCACCCTCAAGCTTGGTCCAGGTGCGGGCACGCTTGGCCTTCTCGCGGGAAAGGCGGGTCTCGCCAAAGCCGTCTTCGACGGCGTCCAGGGCCACTTCGACTTCGTCGCCTTCCTGGACTTCCAGTTCACCGTTTTCGTTCTTGAACTGGTGGGCGGGAATCACGCCTTCGGACTTCAGGCCCGCATTGACGATGACGAAATCGTCGCGAATCTCCACCACCTTGGCGTGGATGATGGAACCGGGCTGCATCTGCTCTGCGGCGATGCTCTGTTCAAACAACTCAGCAAAACTTTCAGACATGTGTTTATCTTCCTGTGCCCTTCCGGGCATCTGATCAATTTCCGCCACGAGCCATCCCGCTCGTACCGGGTTTGGGCAATCGAATCCGACGTCCTGTCTGATCCGTCCAGTTGATGAATAGAATCAGGGCACCACCCGGTCAGGCCGGCCGGTGACCCGTCTTTTCTTCAACCAATGACAAAACGAGATCCAGCACCACCGGAATGGATTTATCGGTGGTGTCGATCTCCACGGCATCGTCGGCCGGCTTCAGCGGCGACGCCTTTCTTTCCGCATCGCGCCGATCCCGCTCGGCAATGGCCGATTCAAGCTCGCTGACATTAGCATCAATCCCTTTTTCCTTCAACTGCTTATGGCGTCTTCGGGCCCTTTCCGCCGGGGTGGCAGTGAGAAAGACCTTGACCTGGGCATCCGGGAACACCTCGGTCCCCATATCCCGGCCGTCGGCCACCAGGCCGGGGGGCTGGCGGAAATCCTTCTGCAGGCGCAGCAGTCCGGCCCGTACCGCCGGCAACGCCGCCACCTGGGAGGCCACGCCACCACAGGCCTCGGTGCGAATCTGCCCGCTCACATCACGGCCTTCCAGCAGCACTTTCTCGCCCTCGAAACGCACGCCCAGCCGTTCCGCCATCTGACCCAGGTGGGCTTCGGCATCCAGGGGTACGTCATTTTCCATGGCCGCATGAGCCAGAACCCGATACAGGGCGCCACTGTCCAGCAGGTGCCAACCCAGGCGCTCGGCCACCAATCGGGCAGTAGTACCCTTGCCGACACCGCTGGGACCATCAATGGTGATGACCGGAATGGAAGTCTGGGTCGCCATTACAGCTCCTTGATCCTGACACCGATCTGATCGGCTTTTTCGACGAAATTAGGGAACGATGTCGACACGTTATCGACATCTTCGATGATAATGGATTGACCATCCGGCAACTGGCCGGCCAGCAGGGCGAAACTCATGGCAATGCGATGGTCACCATGGCTGTCGATCCGCGCGCCGTGGCGCGGCGGCCCGGACAGGCGCAGGCCATCCGGCCATTCTTCGACCGCACAGCCAAGGCCCTGCAGACCCTCACACAGGGCGGTGATGCGGTCGCTTTCCTTGACCCGCAGCTCCTCGGCGCCACGGATGACGGTCTCGCCTTGGGCGGCGGTGGCCGCGATCATCAGGGCGGGAATCTCGTCGATGGCCAGGGCCACGTCCTCTGCTCCCACCTGAATGCCGCTCAGACGGCTCCCCAGCACATGAATATCGGCCACGGGCTCGCCACCCGCCAGCCGCTCGTTCTCCAGGCGAATAGCCGCCCCCATGCGTCGAAGTAGCCGCAGGATGCCGTCCCGGCTTGGATTGATGCCAACGGCCCGCAGACACAGCCGCCGGCCCGGGCTGGCCGCGGCGGCCGCGAGAAAGAAGGCCGCCGAGGAAAGATCCCCCGGCACCGCCACGTCACCACCGCGCAGAGCCCCTGGACGCAGGCGAACCCGCCCCTCGCCGAACTCGATGTCCGCGCCCAGGCCAGCCAGCATGCGTTCAGTGTGATCACGGCTGGGGGCCTGTTCACGCACCACGGTGTCACCGTCGGCATTGAGGCCGGCCAGCAGGATGGCCGATTTCACCTGTGCGCTGGCCACCGGCAAGGTGTAATCAATACCCTGGAGCCGCCCCCCGCCATGCAGACGCAGGGGGGGACAGCCCTCGCTGTCCTCGATCACCGCCCCCATGGTCCGCAGGGGCGTGACGATGCGGCCCATGGGCCGGCCCCGCAGGGAGGCATCGCCATCCAGCACGGCGGCAATGCCCTGCCCGGCCAGCAGCCCGGCCAGCAGCCTCAGACCGGTGCCCGAGTTGCCCAGATCCAGTGGGGTGGAGGGGTTGCGCAGGCCACCGCCACTGACCTGATAGGCCCCGTGCCCAAGGGCACGAATCTCGGCGCCAAGGGTTCGCAGGGCCTGCAGGGTGGCCAGGCAATCGGCTGATTCCAGCAGACCGTCGATGCGCCCACCGGCGGCAGACACCGCCAGAAACATCAGGGCCCGGTGGGAAATGGACTTGTCCCCCGGCACGCTGAGCACGGGCTCGCCCCCTTCCGGCAGGAAGGGGGCGGCATCGATCTGCCAGTTCCGCGTCACCCGGCGACTCAGGCGCTGACGCCCATGACCGCGTCAAAGGCCTGGAAGAAGCGCTCGTTTTCGCGCGGCAGACCAACCGACACCCGGATATGGGTCGGCAGACCGTAGGCGTCCACCGGCCGCACGATGACCCCCTGCTTGAGCAGGGCCTGAAAAACCTCGCGGGCCGGGCGTCCGGTATCCACGGTGACGAAGTTGCAGACCGAGGGAATGGTGGTGAAGCCCCGCTCACGCAGGCCCGACTGCATCTTGGCCAACTCTTCGCGGTTCATGTCCACGGACTGACGGATATGATCCTCATCCGCGAGGGCCGCGGTGGCTGCCACCTGGGCCAGGCTGTTGGGGTGGAAGGCCAGTCGCACCCGATTGAGCAGGTCGGTGATCTCGGCACTGGCCAGGGCGTAACCCACACGGATGCCGGCCAGGCCATAGGCCTTGGAGAAGGTCCGCATGACCAGCAGGTTGGGATAGCTGGCCAGCAGGCTCTGCCCATCCGGGTAGTCGGCTTCTTCCACGTATTCGAAATAGGCCTCATCCAGCACCACCAGACAGTCCGAAGGCACCCGCTTCAGGAAGGCCTCGAGGCGGGCGCGATCCAGCCAGGTGCCCGTGGGGTTGTTCGGGTTGGCGATGAACACCACCCGGGTGTTCTCGTCAATCTCGGCGGCCATGGCCTCCAGGTCATGCCCATAGGGCATGTCGGCGTGGTCTTCCGGCAGGGCCGATGCCACGCGCAGCTCGGCGCCGGCGGCCTGGGAAACGATGGCATAGATGGCAAAGGCGTACTTCGAGAACACCACATTGCGGCCCGGCCCGAGGAAAACCCGCGCAATCAGCTCGAGGATATGGTCGGAGCCGGTACCCAGGGTGATCTGACTGGCGTCGACGCCATGCTTCTCACACAGGGCACGCTTGAGATCGAAACCGTTGCCGTCCGGGTACAGGGCGAGATCGCCCACGGCGTCGCGAATGGCGGCCTGGGCCTTGGGGCTGGGTCCAAGGGGGTTTTCATTGGACGCCAGCTTGACGATGTCATCCAGCCCCAGCTCTCGCTGAAGTTCACTGATGGGTTTGCCCGGCTCATAGGGCTTGAGGCTCTGCACACCCGGCAGGGCCTGCTCCAGAAAACGCTTGGCCATGATGTCTCCAGAAGTTGCGGAATGCCGGCCCGGCAGGGCTCAGCCCCGCCCGGAGACCGGCGGAATGCTTCGGACTTTCAGGACGCCATCAATGGCCAGTATGCGCCCGGCGATATCGGGCGCCACTTCACCATCCACATCGATCAGGGTATAGGCCAGCTCGCCCCGGGATCGATTGAGCAGATCCACGATATTGAGCCCGGCCTCGGCCAGGGTGGTGCCCACCTGCCCCACCATATTGGGCACATTGGCATTGGCCACCGCCAGCCGCCCCCCGTCGGTGCGGGGCATGACGACATCCGGAAAATTCACGGAATTGCGTATGTTACCGTGCTCGAGAAATTCTCGCAGGTTCTGGACCGCCAGAACCGCCGAATTGGCCTCCGCCTCCCCGGTGGAAGCCCCCAGATGCGGCAGGGCCACCACCCCTGGCTGGCCCTGAAGCTCCGGGTGGGGAAAGTCGGTGACATAGGCCCCCAGCCGCCCTTCCGCCAGGGCCGCCAGCACGGCCGAGCGCCGCACCAGACCGTCACGGGCGAAGTTCAGCAAGAGAGCCGAGTCCGGCATCACGGCAATGCGCCGTTCATTGATCAGCTCGCGGGTCGCCTCGATCAGCGGCACATGCAGGCTGACCACATCGCATTCCGCCAGTAGCTCATCCAGGCTGCGCGCCTGACGAATATCCGAGGCCAGCCGCCAGGCGTGCTCCACGGTAATGCCGGGATCGTAGCCCACCACCTCCATGCCCAGGGCTCGGGCCGCATTGGCCACCTGCCCGCCGATCGCCCCCAGACCGACCACACCCAGACGGCGCCCGGGCAGTTCACGCCCGACGAATCGCTTCTTGCCGGCCTCCACCGCCTTTTCGAAGGTCTCGCCCTCGCCGCTCAGCTCCGCCACGAACGCCAGTGCGGGGGCGATGTGCCGAAAGCCCATGAACAGCCCCGCCAGCACCAGCTCCTTGACGGCATTGGCATTGGCCCCCGGCGCATTGAATACGGGAATGCCCTGCTCAGAGAGTTTCTCCACCGGGATGTTGTTCACCCCTGCCCCGGCCCGGGCAATCGCCTGCACCGTCTCCGGCAAAGGCTCCTGATGCAGATTGGCGGAGCGCACCAGAATCCCGTCCGGCTGCTCGATACTGGCGCCCACCTCATACTGACTGCGCGGAAACGCCTCCAGGCCCGCCTCGGCGATGTTGTTGTAGGTGCGAATCCTGAAAACCATTGATCAACCCTCAAATAAAATCGCCACAGATGAACACGGATAAACACAGATGGATATGAATGCAGTCAGCTCTGGTACACATGGTTGCTTCGCATCTGTGTTTATCTGTGTCCATCTGTGGCTAATCAACCATAACGACGTTCGAAGTCGCTCATGAAGTCCACCAGGGCCTGGACGCCCTCCTTGGGCATGGCGTTGTAGATGCTGGCGCGCAGGCCGCCCAGGGCGCGGTGGCCGCCGAGGGTCAGCAGGCCGGCCTGTTTGGCTTCCGCCTTGAAGGTGTCTTCCAGCGCCGGGTCGGCGAGGAAGAACGGCACATTCATCCGTGAACGGCATTCGGCCGCTACCGGGTTGGAATAGAAATCCGAGGCATCAATGGCGCCATACAGCAGGGCCGCCTTTTCACCATTGCGCTCGGCCATGACAGTCAGACCACCCTCCGCCTTCAGCCACTGGAAGACCAGGCCGGCCACGTACCAGGCAAAGGTGGGCGGCGTGTTGAGCATGGAGCCGGCCTTTGCCTGGGCCTGCAGATCCATCAGCGACGGCGTGCCTTCCCGCGCACCCTGCAACTGGTCTTCACGGACAATGACAATGCACAGCCCCGCCGGGCCGATGTTCTTCTGGGCCCCGGCATAGATGAGGCCATAGTCACGCACATTCACGGGCTCGGACAGAATGGAGGAGGAATAATCGGCCAGCAGCGGCGCCTCCACCGAGGGCAGCTCGGGAAAACGCAGGCCGTGGATGGTCTCGTTGGGGGTAATGTGGACGTAGTCGGCCTCCGGGTCGAAGCGGTATTCATCGGCCGCCGGCACACGACTGAAGCCATTGCCCTCGCAGTCTGCCGCCACGTTGACCTTACAGAAGCGACTGGCTTCCCGGATCGCCTTGTCCGACCAGTGCCCCGAGCGCACGTAATCGGCCCGCCCGCTGCCATTGGCCAGGTTCATCGGCAGGGTGGCAAACAGGGCGGTAGCCCCGCCCTGCAGGAACAGCACCCGGTAATCGTCGGGGATGGCCATCAGCTCACGCAGATCCGCCTCGGCCTGTTCGGCGATGGCGAGAAACTCCTTTCCCCGGTGACTCATTTCCATGGCGGACATGCCGCTGCCGTTGGTATCCAGCAGCTCACTGGCAATGCGCTGCAACACGGCCTCCGGCAACATGGCCGGGCCGGCACTGAAATTCCATGCACGCTTCATTCGGGCAATCCCCTTTGAACGACCGGGTCTGGTGGTTTCATTCCATCTTGCAAAAAAAACGGCCCTCACACCAGTGAGGGCCGCTTATACAGAGCATAGCGCGAGCCTGGGAAAGCCCGGGCTTATTCCTCCGAGGTGGCTTCGCCGTCGCCACCCTCTTCGCCTTCGGCTTCCTCGTCACCGTTGAGGGCTTCGATTCGCTCGACCCCCACCAGCTTCTCGCCGTCCGCCAGACGAATGAGGCGCACGCCCTGGGTGTTGCGACCGACCACGGAAATGTCCGCCACCGGGGTCCGCACCAGAGTACCGCCGTTGCTGATCAGCATGATCTCATCGTCGTCATACACCAGCTGGGCACCGACCACGCCGCCATTGCGGGCCGAGGTCTGAATGGACTTGATGCCCTGACCACCGCGACCCTGCACGGAGTACTCACTCACGGGCGTGCGCTTGCCGTAACCGTTCTCGGTGGCGGTGAGCACCTGACATTCCTCGCTGGCGATCTGCAGGCTGACCACCTGCTCGCCCTTGGGCAGGCGAATGCCGCGCACGCCCGAGGCGGTGCGGCCCATGACGCGCACATCCGATTCCTTGAAGCGGATGGCCTTGCCATTGGTGCCGAACAGCATGATGTCCGAACCGCCATCGGTAATGGCCGCGCCCACCAGGGCATCGTCGTCCTTCAGGCCAACGGCAATGATGCCGTTGCTGCGGGGCCGGGAAAACTGCTCCAGGGAGGTCTTCTTCACCACACCCTGACGGGTGGCCATGAAGACGAAGTGATCCGGATCGTATTCGCGCACCGGCAGCACCGTGGTGATGCGCTCCTCCGGCTCCAGCGGCAGGAGATTGACGATGGGTTTGCCGCGGGCGCCACGTCCCGCCTGGGGAAGCTGGTAGACCTTCAGCCAGTACACCTTGCCGGCACTGGAGAAGCACAGCACCGTGTCATGGGTATTGGCGATGAAGAGCTTGTCGATGAAGTCCTCGTCCTTGACCTGGGTCGCCGCCTTGCCGCGCCCGCCCCGTCGCTGGGCCCGGTAGGCATCCAGGGGCTGGGACTTGACGTAGCCGGTGTGGGACAGGGTCACCACCATGTCCTCTTCGGAAATCAGGTCTTCGATGGACAGGTCGCTGTGACTGGCCTGGATCTCGGTACGGCGCTCGTCACCGTACTGCTCCATGATCGCTTCCAGCTCTTCGCGGATGACCTGGTTCAGGCGGTCTTCGTTGTTCAGTATTTCACGCAGATCCTCAATACGTTCCAGCAATTCCTTGTATTCATTGAGGATCTTATCCTGTTCAAGCCCGGTCAGGCGATGCAGCTTGAGGTCCAGGATGGCCTGGGCCTGGGTCTCGGTGAGCTGGTACTCGCCATCCACCAGACCGAACTCGGGGCCCAGCCCTTCCGGCCTAGAGGCTTCGGCACCGGCGCGTTCAAGCATGTCCAGCACAATCCCCGGCGCCCAGCGACGGGCCACCAGTGCGGCCTTGGCCTCGGCCGGACCGGGGGATTGCTTGATCAATTCGATGACCGGGTCGATATTGGCCAGGGCCACCGCCAGGCCTTCCAGCACATGGGCGCGTTCACGCGCCTTGCGCAGATCGAAGATGGTACGGCGGATGACCACTTCCCGGCGATGACGCAGGAAGGCTTCCAGCACCTGCTTGAGGTTCATCAGGCGCGGCTGGCCGTCCACCAGGGCCACCATGTTGATGCCGAACACCTGCTGCATCTGGGTCATCTGATACAGATTGTTCAGCACCACGTCGGTCACTTCGCCCCGGCGCAGTTCGATCACCATGCGCATGCCGTCCTTGTCGGACTCGTCGCGCAGATTGGTGATGCCTTCCAGTTTCTTGTCCTTGACCAGCTCGGCGATCTTTTCCAGCAGGCGGGCCTTGTTGACCTGATAGGGCAGCTCGGTGACGACGATGGTGTCCTTGCCGCTCTTCTCGTCGCTTTCGATCTCCGTGCGGGCGCGGATATAGATGCGCCCACGACCGGTGCGATAGGCCTCGTGAATACCCCGGGCACCGTTGATGATCCCGGCGGTGGGAAAATCCGGGCCGGGCAGGTACTCCATCAGCCCTTCCACATCCAGTTCCGGGTTCTGCAACAGCGCGATGCAGGCGCTGATGGTCTCGCGCAGGTTATGAGGCGGGATGTTGGTGGCCATGCCCACCGCGATGCCGGATGAGCCATTGACCAGCAGATTGGGCAGCCTGGCCGGCAGTACGCCCGGCTCCCATTCGGTTTCGTCATAGTTGGGGATGAAATCGACGGTTTCCTTGTCGATGTCAGCCAGCATCTCGTGGGCAATCTTGTCCATGCGCACTTCGGTGTAACGCATGGCGGCCGGGGCATCACCGTCGATGGAACCGAAGTTGCCCTGACCGTCCACCAGGGTATAGCGCATGGAGAAGGGCTGCGCCATGCGCACCAGGGCGTCATAGACCGCCGAATCACCATGTGGGTGATATTTACCGATCACATCACCGACCACACGGGCCGATTTCTTGTAGGGCTTGTTGAAGTCGTTGCCCAGCTGCTTCTGGGCGTACAGGATGCGACGGTGGACAGGCTTGAGACCATCCCGAACGTCCGGGAGTGCGCGCCCCACGATCACGCTCATGGCGTAATCCAGGTAGGACTGGCGCATCTCGTCTTCGAGATTCACATTGGCAATTTCGCGTGCGATATCGGCCATTGGGCAGGCTCGCTCCCCGGTTGATCAACGCGGTGACAGGCAAGCGATCCATCCCGGACCGCCTGCTACCGGGCGAGACGCCCGGCGCGGATATAAAGGGTCAATGTTACCACAGCCGGGCCGGCACGGAGCGCCTCCGGCACAGCCTGGGGATCAGGGCCGGGCCGGCTCGGCCAACAACTCCATGCCCTCGCCGGACGCCGGCCAGGACACGCCATTTTCGGTGATGATGGCGGTCACCAGAGAAGCTGGCGTGACATCGAAGGCGGGATTGCGGGTGCGAACACCGGCAATGCCGTGCTCCAGACCGGCCGCCCGCCAGATTTCACCCGCCTCGCGGTCTTCGATTTCGATGTCCTCACCGGATTCCAGGCTCACATCCACGGTGCTGGCCGGCGCGGCGACATAGAAGGGAATCTTGTGGGCGCGGGCCGCCAGGGCCAGGGCGTAGCTGCCAATCTTGTTGGCCACGTCGCCGCGCCGAGTGATGCGATCCGCGCCGATGATCACCGCGTCCACCTCTCCCGCCTGCATCATGGCCGCCGCCGCACTGTCCACGATCAGGGTGACGGGGATGCCGTCCTCGGCCAATTCCCAACTGGTCAGACGCAGCCCCTGCAGCCAGGGCCGGGTCTCGGTGGCCATGACCGACTGCAGGCGACCGGACGACCAGGCGGTGCGCACCACCCCGAGTGCGGTCCCGTGCCCGCCGGTGGCCAGAGCCCCGGTGTTGCAATGGGTGAGCACACGGGCCCGCTCGGGCAGCAGGGCCGCCCCCAGCTCACCGATGCGCTGGTTGGCGGCCAGATCGGCGGCCTGGATATGGGCCGCCAGCCGTCCGGCCACCGCCAGGGCGGCCGCGGCGGTTTCGCAGCCGGCAATCTGGCGCTGCGTGGCAGTAATGGCCCAATGCAGATTGACCGCCGTGGGGCGGGCCCCGGCCAGCTGGCTCAGACGCTCCTGCAGGGCCGCCGACCAATCCTCGCGGCCTGCCACCTCATGCAGGGCCAGCACCACGCCCCAGGCGGCGGCAATGCCAATGGCCGGGGCGCCGCGCACTGCCATCACATGAATTGCATCGGCCACCTGCCGGCTGTTCTCGCAGACCAGCCAGCGGTTCTCGCCCGGCAGCAGGCGCTGGTCCAGCACCCGCAGACAGGGTTTGTCTTCTTCCCATTGCAGGGGCACCAGCATGAGGGGTCTCCCGAAAGCGATTGAGGGGCGTTATGGTACCCCATCATCCCCTTGGAACCGGATAGCGCCATGCCGTGGAAAACGCCCCTGCTCCTCGCCCTGATCGTGCCGGCCAGCGTGCTGGCCAATGAACAGCGATTCAGCCCCGAGGACATCCTGGACTGGGAGTCACGCAGCTTTCAGGGTGAAACACATTATGCGGTGAAAGACGTGGACGGTCGGCCCGCCCTGCAGGCCGATTGCGAGGACAGCGCCTCCGGCCTCTACCGTGAAGCCAACATCGATCTCGGCAAGACACCGATCATCGAGTGGTACTGGCGCATTGAATCCACCTTCGGTGAGGACATCGACGAGACCCGTCGCGCCGGCGACGATTACCCGGTCCGGCTCTACCTGGTCAAGGACGGCGGCTGGCGGCGCTGGCAGACCCGCGCGGTGAACTACGTCTGGGCCAGCGCCAAGGAGAAGGACAGCGAGTGGCCGAATGCCTACACCCGCCGCGCCATGATGCTGGCCCTGCAATCCGGCGAGGACAAGGCCGGGCAATGGGTGCGCGAACGTCGTCTCATCGCCGATGATTTCGAACGCCTGCACGGTGAGCGCCCGCAGACCATCGACGCCATTGCCATCATGAGCGACTGCGACGACACCGGTGAACACATCCGGGGCTGGTATGGGGAGATCCGCCTGCTGCCGGAATAGGCCGGCAGCGTGGATGGTATAGTGACGCCCCTCAGCACGCACGCAAGATGACGCAGAAACTCACCCTCACGCTGGAGAGTCGCTATGGATGACGTCGTGGATGTCCTGACCCGGCCGAATCTGTTGGAGATGTTCCTGCTCTGGACCGGCCGTATTGCGGTTGCCCTGCTGATCTTCATCATCGGGCGCTGGATCGCCCGCATGGTTGGCCGGCAGTTGGAGAAGGCGCTCACGCGGGCCAATATGGACCCGACCCTGGCCCAGTTCGGCGGTACGGTCGCCGGCGCGCTCATCACCGTGATCGCCCTGATCGCCGCCCTCACCCATCTGGGCATCCAGGTCACGTCCCTGGTCGCCATTCTCGGTGCCGCCACCCTGGCCATTGGCCTGGCCATGCGCGATTCCCTGTCCAATTTTGCGGCCGGTGCCATGCTGATGGGCTATCGCCCCTTCAAGGCCGGTGACTTCGTCGAGGCCGGCGGACAGATGGGCGTAGTGGAAGCGGTGGGTATTTTTCATACCCGGATTCGCACCACCACCAACCAGGAAATCATCATCCCCAACAGCCGCATCTATGGCGACGTGATCACCAACTACTCGGCCCGCGAGCGCCGTCGCATCGATGTCACCGTGGGCATCAGCTATGACGATGACATCGCCGAGGCCAAGCAGATCATCCGCGAAGTGATTGCTGATGATGAACGTCTGCACCCGGAGCCGGCCCCCATCATCTGGGTGGGTGAGATGGCGGACAGCAGCATCGATCTGTGGGTCAAGGTCTGGACCGATCTGGATCCCTTCTGGGATGCCCGCAGCGACCTGCTGGAGAACATCAAGAAGCGCTTTGACGAGCGCGGCATCACCATCCCCTACCCGCAGCGGGATGTGCACCTGTACGGAGAGAACCCCACGCCATGAGCCAGTCCGTGGATACCCTGATCGAAGCCGCCTGGGTGGTACCTGTGGCACCCGAGGATACGGTGCTGGACAACCATGCCGTGGCCGTTCGCGATGGCCGAATCGTGGACGTCCTACCCATCGACGAGGCGCGCCGACGGTTTGTGGCGGAAGAGACGGTGAACCTTCCTGATCATGTGCTCACCGCGGGCTTTGTCAATGCCCACACCCACGCCGCCATGAGCCTGCTGCGTGGTTTTGCCGACGACCTGCCACTGATGACCTGGCTCAACGAGCATGTCTGGCCGGCGGAAGGTGCCTTCGTGGGGCCGGACTTCGTGCGTGACGGCACGGAGCTGGCCATCGCCGAGATGCTGAAAGGTGGCACCACCTGTTTCAACGACATGTACTTCTTCCCGGATGTGGTGGCACGCACGGCCAGCCGTCACGGCATGCGCGCCTCGGTCGGGATGATTGTGATCGAGTTTCCCAGTGCTTGGGCGCAGAACCCCGCGGAGTATCTGAGCAAGGGTCTTGCGGTGCGTGATGACTTCAAGGCCGACCCCCTGATTTCCTTCGTCTTTGCCCCGCACGCCCCCTACACCGTGTCCGACGACAGCCTGGAAAAACTTCGGGGCTATGCGGATGAACTGGATTGTGCAGTGCACATGCACGTGCATGAAACGGCCCAGGAAGTGGCTGATGCCGAGGCACAGAACGGAGAACGGCCGCTGGCCCGCCTCGCGCGCCTCGGCCTGCTGAACCCAAGCATGCTGTGTGTTCACATGACCCAGCTCACCGATGAAGAAGTTGAACTGGTGGCGACCCATGGCGCCTCGGTGCTGCACTGCCCGGAATCCAACCTCAAGCTGGCCAGTGGCTTCTGCCCGACGGCCCGCCTGGATGCGGCCGGCGTCAATCTGGGCCTTGGCACCGACGGTGCGGCCAGCAACAATGACCTGGACATGATCGGGGAAATGCGCACCGCGGCCATGCTGGCCAAGACCGTAGCCGGCGATGCCGCTGCCCTCCCCGCCAGTCGCGTATTGCACATGGCGACCCTGGGCGGGGCCAGAGCCCTGGGTCTTGACGACCAGATTGGCTCGCTGGAGACCGGGAAGTGGGCGGATCTGACCGCCGTTAATCTGGATCGTTTTTCCACCCAGCCGGTCTACAACCCTGTCTCCCAGCTCGTCTACGCGGCCAGCCGGGATCAGGTCAGCGACGTCTGGGTGGCCGGCCGACGGCTGCTTCAGACGGGACGTCTGACCGCCATGGATGAACAGGACGTTGCTCGACGGGCACGCGAGTGGGGCCGGAAGATTGACGAGAATCGCCGCAGCAGGCAGCCAACGGGTAAACAATCATGAGTGAGCGCACCGCCCGCAACGTGGATCCGGGCGAAATCGAGAAATTCGAAGCCACGGCCTCGCGCTGGTGGGATGCGGAAGGCGAGTTCCGTACCCTGCACGAGATCAACCCCCTTCGTCTGGATTACATCCGCCGGCGCTGCGGCCCCCTGTCGGGCAGACGCGTGCTTGACGTGGGCTGCGGCGGTGGCCTGCTGTGCGAAGGCATGGCGGCCGACGGCGCAGACGTCACCGGTATCGACCTCGGCCAGACCGCCCTCTCGGTGGCCGACCTGCATCTGCTGGAATCCGGCCTCAAGGTAGAGTACCTGCGTCGCAGTGTGGAGGAGCACGCCGATGAGCGGCCGCAGGAATACGATATCGTCACCTGCCTGGAGATGATCGAGCATGTGCCCGATCCGGCCTCCGTTGTGGCCGCCTGCGCCCGCCTGGTCAAACCCGGCGGCCAGCTCATCTTTTCCACCATCAACCGCACCCCCAAGGCCTGGCTGATGGCCATCGTGGGTGCGGAATACGTGCTTGGGCTGCTACCCCGGGGCACCCATGAATATGACAAGTTCATTCGCCCCTCGGAACTGCGCCGCTGGGCGGCCGAGGTCGGGCTGACACACCATGACAGTACTGGCCTGCACTACAACCCGCTCACCCGCGATTACCACATGGGCGGCAATGTGGACGTCAACTACTTCATGCATTTCGGAAAGACGGACTGATGCGCTATCGTGCCCTGCTGCTGGATCTTGATGGCACCCTGGCGGACACCGCCGCCGACCTGGGCGCTGCCCTGAATGCCTTGCTGCTGGAGGAAGGCCGTGCTGCGCTGCCGCCCGAGCGCATTCGACCAGTGGCCTCGGACGGGGCCCGGGGCCTGCTCTCCCTCGGTTTTGCCGTGAGTCATGAGGATGCCCGTTTTGCCGGCCTCCGGGAGCGCCTGCTGGACGCCTACATGGCCCGTATTGCCGCCGAAACCCGCCTGTTCGACGGCATGCAGACACTGCTTGCCCGCGTGGCCGAAGCCGGCATGCATTGGGGTATTGTCACCAACAAGCCCACCTGGTTGACCGAACCCCTGATGAGCGCCCTGGCCGTGGAACCGCCCGCTGCCTGCGTGGTCTGCGGCGACACGGCTGAGCACGCCAAGCCCCACCCGGCACCGCTGTTGCATGCGGCCCGGGCGATTGGCTGCGCACCGCAGGAATGCCTCTATGTGGGGGATGCGGCAAGAGACATTGAGGCGGCCATTGCCGCGGGCATGCCGGCACTGGTGGCCGGCTGGGGCTATTTACCGGAGGATGACGATCCCGGCCGCTGGGGCGCGCAGGCGATCCTGGCAAGCCCTGAAGCCCTGCGGCAATGGCTGAGTCCGCACCTCGCCATGAGTCGCACTGACACCGTCAGCGGCCACGGCTGAACCAGATTCATGGCAGATATGGCAACTCATGATGCGCTGCGGGATGCCATTGCCCGCGATCCGGAACTCAGCCTCGTCCGACCCTTTCTGCCGCAGGGCCAGCGTGATGGCCAGATCGCTCTGCACGCCCTCTTGAACGAAATCCGGCAAAGCGTATTCTCGGTCAGCGACGAATCCATCGCCCGGGTAAAACTGGCCTGGTGGCGGGATGAATTGGAACGCCTGCTGAATGGCCGCGCCAGTCATCCCTTGACTGAATCGCTGGCCCGTCGGGCCGATTGGCAGCGACTGGACGGCGAGGAACTGGGCGAGCTGCTGGAGGGCGTGCTGATGCGTCTCGAGGCTCGCCTTTATAATGATGATGACGAAATGCTGCTGCACTGCTGGCGCAATGAAGGCGCCGCGGCTGTCTGCAGCGCCCGACTGGCCGGAGCCGCAGAAGGCGCGACCCTGAGAGCGGCTCGCGACCTGGGTCTGGCCCGGGCGTTGCTGCATATCGTCCTTGGCTTTGAAGAGGAACGGCAGCAGCAGCGTTGCTGGATTCCAGCAGAACGTATTCGTATGGCTGGGGGCGACGCTGCCGGTCTGATCACGGACGGCATCGAACCCGACCGCCGTGCCGAATTGCTGGAGGGTATCGCGGTGCTGGCTGAGGCGCGCCATGCCCAGGCACTGGAAATGGCACCGAGCGGGCAGGAAAGGAAAACCTTGCGAATGGCTGCCCTGATGACAGCCCTGCCCCTTCGACAACTGCAGAGACTGCGGCGGAAGGACTTTCGAGAAGGTGGAATCGGCCCCCTGGCCAGGCTACTGGCCGTCTGGCGGGTCGCTCGACGGGAGGCCGGGATCAGCGGCTGACCGCCCTGTCACGAACAATCAAATGGAATCAACGAGGATATCGAAGAATGGCACGCAATCTGCGCAACTATGAAGCTGCACCTGACCTGCTGAAGGACCGGGTCATCCTGGTCACTGGTGCCGGTGATGGTATCGGCCGTGCAGCCGCGCGCACCTTCGCGCGCCACGGCGCCACGGTGATCCTGCTGGGCCGCACCGTGAGCAAGCTGGAAAGTGTCTACGACCAGATCGAGGCGGATGGCAGCCCCACACCGGCGATCTACCCCATGAACCTGCTGGGGGCGAACCTGGAGGATTACCAGGAACTCGCCCAGAAGGTCAATGAAACCTGGGGCCGCCTGGATGGTCTGCTGCATAATGCGGGCATACTGGGCACCCGGGCGCCCATCGACCATTACGACGAGGAAGAGTGGCAGAAAGTCATGCACGTCAACCTGACTGCCCCCTTTGTCATGACCAAGGCCTGCCTGCCCCTGTTGCTGGCTTCGGACGACGCCTCCCTGGTCTTCACCTCCAGTGGCGTCGGTCGCAAGGGCCGGGCATTCTGGGGCGCCTATGCCGTTTCGAAGTTCGGTACCGAAGGCCTGATGGAAACCCTGGCGGATGAGCTCACCAACAAGGAGAACATCCGGATCAACGCCATCAACCCGGGGGCAACCCGCACCGACATGCGGGCAGATGCCTACCCGGCCGAGGACCCGAATGAACTGCTGACGCCGGAAGAGATCATGGGTACCTACCTGTTTCTCTTCGGCCGTGAAAGTCGTGGAATCACCGGAAAATCCTTTGATGCGCAGTGAATACACGCCACCCATCCAGCTTCAAGCAATCAATCGTGGGAAAAACCCACGGGAGGATCAGGGCATTATGAACACCATCCGAAACCGCCGTTTCGTCATCGGCTTGAGCGCCCTGCTGAGCACTGCCTTTCTGCTCAGCGGCTGCTTCAACAGTTCCAGTAACGACGCTGACGACGATTTCAGTGAGTTCTTCCCGGCCACCATGGACTGCGAAAGTGTCGCGGAAGAACCCGAAAACCTTTTTGACCTGGACAACAGTGAAACGCCGCGGATTGATCGTGTTGCCGAGACCCTGAGCCTGGAGGCCAGTGGCGAAGTGATGGCCCCGACCTCGGTTTACAACCGGGTGGTAGCCGAAATGGTAGGCATCACGTCACGTTACCCCGATTCCGCCCACGGCCGCATCAGGAGCTGCCGGCCGCCGAATCGTATCGAAGCCTTCTTTTCGGAAGAAGCCTATGATCGTTTGCTGGCTGGGGAGTACCAAGATTGGGATGAACTGAATGAATTCCTGCGAACCACTTTCACCCTCAACGATGACGAACGCCGGGCGTCACTTCGCTTCGACGGTCGCTACAATACCAATCGCCTGGCAGAGGAATACCTGGCCCTGGACGGGATCATAGAAACCACCCACCGCGAGCCTCCGGCGGATGGTGATGACATCTGTCTTGCCGTTCGCGGTGATTTCCATTTTTACATCTTCCGCCATGGCCTGAATTGTGACGGGGAAAATGACTGTCCGGATGAGCGATTCTTCGCTGTACAGGCCGACTCCTCAGGCAACTTCGAGCAGGTCGGCCACTGGAGCGGCAATGACGAGGCTCCCATGTGGTTTGATAATGCCGAGGATTGCCGGGTATTCCTTTCCGGGCAGGGCAGCTTCTGACCTGTTCGCTTGAAATGAATCAGACTCAAATAAAGGGGCTGCCCCGACAGGGTCAGCCCCTTCTATTTTGCCGTGAGGACAATCAGGGGCTGCGTCGACGACGAGCCCGAAACAGACCAGAAAAAGCAATTAGCAGAAGTGCCGCCAAAAGTGGGTCCCGCTGAGCGAGGCTGCAACCACTTCCCCCCTCCTCCAGCTGAGCAAAGGGCAAGGCCAGATCGGGCCTTGGCAAGGAAACATGAACGCGATTGTCCCCCATGTCCGGATCATTCAGTTCACTGGTGACAGAGACAATCAGCCCCTCGTCCACGGCATCTTCACTGCGCACATCCAGATCCAGCACCACTGCAGCCCCTGCCTGCAGAGAATCGAGTCGACACCGCAATTTTCGCCCCCCATCGATGCAATCCGCATCTGCGGACTCAAGCAGGCGAATTTCCCCACGCACGGGGAGACTGGCCAGCAGCTCGACACCGCCAGCCGGAAATGGCCCGGCGTTCTCTATCTGCACACGAACACGAGCACCTCTAGTCCAGTTACCCATTCTTATGGCCATCGGCGCCTGCAGATTGGCTGTTAATTGGAGGTTCGCCTCCACAATCTCATCCAGGGGCAAGAGTGGCTTGACGATGAAAAGACCATCTTCGATATCCGTGAACACCACGGTACCACTCTCAAACCAGGGGAAATTGCTCCAGGTTCCACGAAACTGGTGCGCGTGCGTACCCGGCTGTGAATCCAGATAGGCATACTCCACCGGACGATCCGGGCGGCTGATGTCGAGAATTCGCAAGCCGCTGGTGTAGTTGCTCTGGTAGAGGAACCCCCCTCGCACATAGTTATTGTGAGCAATCGCGATATCGGGGCTGTAATACTGGTCAGCCACCACCGGATTCCTCAGGTCCGATACATCCCAGACCACGGTTCGGGTTCGGGTATTGTGCGAGCGGGCGTCCATTTCATCATTCAGGTAGAACCAACGTTGGTCTTCGCTCAACCATCCCTGGTGGGTATAGGCCACATTGGGGTAAACGGTACGGCTGATCATTGTTGGGGAAGAATGGTCACTGACGTCCAGAAGGGTCAAGCTGTTCTCATTGCTGTTGAAGCAGACTTCATGCCCGTGAAAATCCTCATCCGGGCCTGAATAGATGACACACTGAGCGTCATGGGTGTATCCGTCACCGCCATATCCCCCGGAAGGCGATGGATTTTGCGGATCAGTGACATCAATGAAATGAGGGCCGCCATTGAAAGTCTGGGAACCCACGGCATAGGCCATGCCCGTTGCAACATTCAGCTCGATGTTGTGGGCATTGCCAAAACCGCTGTAATGGGCATCTTCATCGAAAGTCACCGGGGGATCACTCACATCCCGAAGTCGGCGCAGATCGAAGACCTGCATGCCATGTCCGGCCTCCTCACTCACAATGAACGCATGATCCGCGTACACCTTGGCATCCCGCCATGCCGACCCGGCAGAACCGTCACCCGGCGTTGGTGCCTCGCAGTCATCGTGACACAGCAACTGTGAGCGGGACTTGTCCGGCGACCGGGAGGCTGCCCCACTGCTCACGCTGCGGGTAGGCAGCTGCCCGAGGAAAACGGGATCCGACGGATCGGTGATGTCCACGAAACTCGTGCCGCCGAAACGGCCCACGATGGCATACTCGCGCCCGGTTTCCGGATCCGTCCAGCCCCAGACATCGTTGAACGTGCCGCCACCCAGGCTGGACGCCGGCATGAAGGCCAGCAGATCCACCCGGCTGCAGGGATAAGGCCCTGCCATGCCATCCTCGCATTCAGCACTGAGAAATGCCTGCGCCGAGGCTGGAATGGACAAGGCCAGAGCCAGAAAAGTCGCAATGAGAGCCTTCATACCCCCCCTTCAAGACTACGGTGCAGCGTTCTCGCCACCCAGACGGCCATGCAGATAACTATAGATGAGTGCCGCAATGTACGCCTGTTGCTTGAGGTTCGCCGCACCACCATGGCCGCCTTCAATATTTTCGTAATAGAGCACGTCATGCCCCATTTCCATCATCCTTGCCACCATCTTCCGGGCATGGGCCGGGTGTACCCGGTCATCCCGGGTTGAGGTGGTAAAGAACACCTTGGGATAATCCGCGTCTTCGTGAAGATTGTGATAGGGCGAATACTCGCGGATAAAGGCCCATTCATTCGGATCATCCGGATTCCCGTACTCAGCCATCCAGCTCGCACCAGCCAGCAGCTTGTGATAGCGCTTCATGTCCAGCAATGGGACCTGGCTGACAACCGCGTTGAAGAGCTCCGGCCGTTGAGTGAAAACAGCGCCGACCAGAAGACCGCCGTTGCTGCCGCCCTGGATACCCAGCTGTTCGGCCGTCGTAATGCCCCGCTCGACCAGATCCTCGGCCACGGCAACAAGGTCATCAAAAGCACGCTGACGGTTTTCCTTCAGCGCGGCCTGATGCCATCGCGGCCCGAACTCCCCGCCGCCACGGATGTTGGCCAAAACATAGACATTTCCTTTCTCCAGCCATGAACTGCCGATGATGCCGGAATAAAACGGGGTGCGGGATACTTCAAAGCCACCATAGGCACCCAGCAGAGTCGGCCGGGTATCACCTTCCTTGAGACCATCTGGCTTGACGATGAAATAGGGAATCCGGGTGCCATCTGCCGAACGCGCTTCCAGCTGCTCAACAACCAGGCCTTCCTTGCTGAAACGCTCCGGCTCGGAACGAATCGACTGGTGACTGTCGGCGGCCGCATCGGCCTCATACAGGGTGGAAGGGGTCAGGAAGCCCGTATAGTTATAGAAGAAGCGGTCGCTCTTGTCGTCGGTACTGACCACGTTGATGGTGCCCATGTCCGGAACGGCGAGGCGTTCACGTTTCCACTCCCCCTCCTCTCGACGGAAGGTATAGAGACGACCAATCACATTCTCCAGCACACCAACGATGATGCGATTCTCGGTGGTGCTCACACCCACCAGGGCCTGCGAAACCGTCGGCTGATACACCAGTTCGAATTCGGGCTTGCCCTTGTTGAGGCTCTCCATGCTGGTACTGATCAGGGCACCTTGGGCAAACTGGTGGCTGCCCGTCTTCCAGTCGGATTTCAGCTCTACCAGCAACTGGCCACCCACAATGCCGGCGAGTGCGGCATCATCCGGGATCGGGATGTGATGAGTCTCACCATCCCGGTAGAGATAATAGTGGCGGGTAAAGAACCCTGGCGAACGGACAATCAGGTCATGGGGCGTCTCGCTGTCCCAGACGCGCACACCCGTGACAGCCACATCATCCCGCTCGCCCTCGAATACCAGCTTGGCCTCCTGAACCGGTGTGCCACGCTCCCAGATACGTACCTGGCGCGGATAACCGGAGGTGGTCAGGCTGTCATCACCCCAGTCGGTACCCACGAAGACACTGTCACGATCACGCCAGCTGATCCGGCTCTTGGCCTCCGGCAGCCAATAACCGTCTTTGACGAACTCACGCTTTTCGAGATCGAATTCCCGGCGCACCGCCGCGTCGGCACCCCCGCGGGAAAGCCCGATAATGCAGCGATCATAATCCGGATAGCGGCAACTGGCGCCGGCCCAGACCCAGTTCTCATCCTCGGCTTTCGCCAACTTGTCCACGTCCAGGATGACGTCCCACTCCGGGTCACCTTCACGATAGGCCTCCAGCGTGGCCGTTCGCCAGATACCGCGAACGTGCTGACTGTCACGCCAGAAATTGTAGATGGCGCCACCCATGAGGCTGGGATAGGCGATGCGGTCGTCGGAAGTGACAATTTGCAAAGCCCGCTCGTGCAAGGAATCAAACAGGGGATGCGCCTCCAGATAAGCCAAGGAGCGCTCATTTTGCTTTTCGGCCCAGGCAAGGGCCTGCTCGCCTTCCACGTCTTCCAGCCAGAGATAAGGGTCGTCATTGTCAGCCATTGCGGGCAACACCAGAATCATTGCAGTGAGAAAGAAGAAAAGCAGGGACAGGCGCTTGCTCATCGTTCAGCTCCGGTAAGAGGTCGGGTCAATCCGCCTGATTGTATCGACAATGACTGCGGAGTTCACAGTCATCACACAGTGGCCTTGGTCGACAGACTCGATTGCCGTGCCGAACGATCAGGGCGTGCAACTCATTGAAAGTCTTCACATCCGGCCCCAGGCGGGATTCCACCCAGGCCCGGAGGCTTTCATAATCATGACCGGAATCTATCAGGCCGGTTCGCTCAAACAGACGAAAGGTGTAGGCATCCACCACGAAAACAGGCCGGTGAAAGGCATAGAGCAGAATATCATCACCTGTTTCCGGCCCCACCCCCTTGATGGATAGGAGTTCCCGGCGAAGCACGCCAGTATCCTGCTGCCGCAGCCGCTCGAAGCCGCCCGCACCCACATACCAGCGACAGAGATTGCGCAGCCGACCAGCCTTGATATTGTAATAGCCGGATGGGCGTATCAGTTGTGCCAGCCTCGTTTCCGGCATACCAAGGATTGTACCGGCATCCAGTGCTTCGGCTTGATGGAGATTATGGATGGCCTTTTCCACGTTGACCCAGGCGGTGTTCTGGGTGAGCACGGCGCCCACCATGACCTCGAAGGGGCCACCCTGGCATGGCCACCAACCCTGGGGGCCGTGCTGTCGCAAGAGCCAGCTGAACAGCTTTCTGAGGTCCGGCTCCCTCTCTCTCACGCTCTTCCCCCCGCTCGATGCATCGGCAAGATACTGGAACGTGACTCGGAATCGGGATTGCAGTACTCTGATCCGCCATGAACAACCCGATCCGAAAATTCCTGAAGCGCCGCCGCCAGAAATCGGCGGTTCGTGCCTTCCATCAATTCCCGATTGAATCGGGTGACGTGGTTATTGACGGGGGCGCCAACTACGGGCGTATTACCCTGCGACTCATTGGCTGCGGAGCGCAGATCAAGGCCTTCGAACCCAACCCGGTCGCTTTCAAACATCTGAACCGGGCATTCGGTGAGCACCCCCAGGTGGAATGCATTCCCAAGGGCCTTTCTGACCAAAACGGCCAGGCAACACTCTACCTGCACCGTCGTCACCAGGAACACGGACTGCACTATTCCGAAGCCTCCTCCCTGATCGCCGACAAGAAAAACGTGGACAAGGATCAGGGTGTGGAAATTGAACTGGTGGATATTGCCGATGTGGTGGAATCCGCCGGCGAACGGATCCGCCTGCTCAAACTGGATATCGAAGGCGGCGAATACGCGGTGCTTGAGCGCCTTCTGGACACGGGTCTCATCCACCGGATCGACCAGGTATTCTGCGAAACGCACGAGAGCAAGATCCCCTCCATGCGCCAGGCGACCCGGAAATTGCGTCGGCGTCTGGCGGATGAGGAGATCCATCACGTCAATCTCGACTGGGTCTAGCCTCCCTAGCCGCGCCGCGACCCACCCTGGCCAGGCGTCCTCTTGCCGTTTTCTCTTTTCCGGCCAGTACCCGCTCGCGCCCCCTTTTTTGCCCGGGAATCCCGTGACGGACGGGAGTGCTGTTTTTCCGGTGCCTCTGCCAAGGGCGCATCCGCTTCCAGGCCGGCCGCATCCATCAAGCCACGGATTTCGCCGGCCTTGAGATCCCGCCAATGTCCGCGGGGCAGGTCCGGGGGCAGGCTGACCGGCCCGTATCGCACCCGCACCAGACGGCTGACCGTTACGCCGACGGCCTCGAACAGGCGACGCACTTCCCGATAGCGGCCTTCCCGGAGGATGACGTGAAACCACTGGTTGCTGCTGCCGCCACCCGCCTGGGTAATGGATTCGAAGCGTGCCGGACCATCGTCTAGCACCACGCCGCGAATCAGGCGTTCAATGGCCTCGTCACTGATCTCTCCCCAGATACGGACTGCATACTCGCGGACCAACTGGCGGGAGGGATGCATCAGGCGTGCTGCCAGCTGCCCATCGGTGGTCAGGACCATCAGGCCGGAGGTATTGTAATCCAGCCGGCCAACCGCCACCCAGCGGCCGCGGCGAAGACGCGGCAGCTGCTCGAAAACCGTGGGGCGACCCTCGGGATCCTTGCGAGTGGTAATCTCGCCGATGGGCTTGTGGTAAAGGATGACCCGACGCTCAGGCATCATCCCGGCGTCCAGACTCAGGGTATTGCCGTCCAGCGTCAGGTGATCCCCTTCCCCGGCCTGATCACCCAGACCGGCCGGTCGGCCATTGATCAGAATCCGGCCCGCCGTGATCCAGCCTTCGATCTCCCGCCGCGAACCGTAGCCGGCATTGGCCAACAGCTTCTGGATACGCTGGCGCGGCAGTGTCTCAGTGGCCGGAACGTCCTCGTTCGGCAACGTCTTCCCCGTCCGGCTCGCGGTCGGCTTCCTCGTCGCCTTCTTCGGCGGATGCTTCGGACCCGGCCCCTTGCGTCTCTTCGGCTTCGCCCCGGGTTTCGAGGCGGTCTTCTTCGTCCTGCGTTTGCTCATCGGCGTCCTCGAAATCCAGTTCTTCGCCGCCATTCCCTTCTTCGAAGGCAGCTTCCTCAAATGGGTCTTCGCTGGCAACCTGGCCCAGGTGACGTTCATCCACACTGTCACCCTGCTCGGCGTCTTCAATGATGCCGTCCTCGGCACCCTCCACTGCTTCGTTTGATGCTCCGGCATCCTGTCCGGTGCCCTCGCTCGATGCCTCCGGGCGACCCTCATCCGCATCGTTGTCGAGCTCCAGCTCGACGTTGATGCTGTCGATGTCACGAATCTCGGCCAGGGTCGGCAGTTCATCCAGGCTCTTGAGCCCGAAATAGTCCAGAAATTCCCGGGTGCTGCCAAACATGGCCGGCCGACCCGGTACATCACGGTGGCCCACCACCTTGATCCATCCCCGCTCCTGCAGGGTACGGATAATGGAGCTGGACACACTCACACCCCGCACCTCTTCGATCTCACCCCGGGTAATGGGCTGGCGATAGGCAATCAGCGCCAGAGTCTCCAGCAGGGCCCGGGAATAGCGAGTGGGTCGTTCCTCCCACAGGCGGGACACCCAGTCCGAAACCTTTTCGCGCACCTGGATGCGGAAGCCACTGGCCACCTGACGCAGCTCCATGGCACGATCTTCGTAATCGGCCTGTAGCGCCTGAATGGCCTGACGAAGGCGATTCCTGTCCGGACGCTCATCGTCCTGAAACAGCCCCTCCAGTTCTTCCAGGCGAACGGGACGGGCCGCCGCCAGGAGCGCCCCTTCGATAATGGTCTTCAGTCGGTGCAGCTCCTGATCGCCGCGATCAGATCCGGAAACCGTGTCCACCCCACTGTCGGATGTCTGTGCCTCCATCGGATCCTCAGCCATGACGATCTCCCCCACCGGCCGCGCCGACTTCTTCATCCCCGTCCTCGCGCGGCTCCTCAACCGCATCCTCAGCTGACGTTTCCTCAGCCAGTACCTCATCCTGCGAATCTCCCTCGGTGGCCGATGTGCGCACGCGCACATGAATGGGGGCGTACGATTCCGCCTGAACAATCTCGATCAGACGCTCCTTCACCAGTTCCAGCACGGCCATGAAGGTCACCACCACTCCCATGCGCCCTTCGTTTCCGGGGAAGAGGCTGGCGAAGGGCCGGAAACGACCGCCTTCCAGGCTGCTGAGTACCTCGGACATGCGCTGCCGTACGGAGAGCGCTTCCCGCTGAACGTGATGATGCTGGAACATGTCGGCCCGACGCAGCACTTCCTTGAAGGCGTAGATCAGTTCCTTGAGAGTGACTTCCGGCACCATCTGAACCACCCGGCGCCCGACCAGCTCACCTTCGGCCTGGAAGAAGTCCCGTTCCATGCGCGGCATGGCATCGATATCCTCGGCCGCGGTCTTGTATCGTTCATACTCCTGGAGGCGACGGATGAGCTCAGCACGCGGATCGCCCTCGTCGTCTTCATCGTCGCTCACCGGACGTGGCAACAGCATGCGCGACTTGATTTCGGCCAGCATGGCGGCCATGACCAGATACTCGGCGGCCAGCTCAAGACGCAGTTCCTTCATCAAGTCCACGTACTGCATGTACTGGCTTGTGATCTGCGCGATGGGGATATTGCAGACGTCCAGGTTCTGACGCTTGATCAGGTACAGCAGGAGATCCAGCGGCCCCTCGAACGCCTCCAGAAAGACCTCAAGGGCGTCCGGGGGAATGTAGAGATCCTTGGGCAGATTGGTATAGGGCTCGCCATGAACCAGTGCGAAAGGCATCTCTTCCTGAGCGGCCTGCACACCCTCATGCTCTCCGGCCTTTTCCAGGTCACCCTGGCCGGCAACCTCATGAGCGGCTTCCATGGCCCTGTCCCTGCCCTGTGCTTCGCCTTCCTGACTGTTCATGTCATCACCGCTCACCGGTATTGCAACCCCATGGCCTGACGTACCTCATCCAGGGTCTCCCGGGCTTCTGCCCTGGCCTTTTCACAGCCCTCCTGGATGATTCCCCTCACCGTATCCGGATCGTTCTCGTATTCCCTGGCCCGCTCCTGGATAGGCTCCAGCTCCTTGCGCACGGCGTCGATGACCGGGCCCTTGCATTCCAGACAGCCGATACCAGCCGTGGTGCAGCCCTTCTGAACCCACGCACGGGTGTCCTCATCGGAATACACCTTGTGAAAATCCCAGACGGGGCATTTCTCCGGCGTACCCGGATCCGAGCGCCGCACACGTGCCGGGTCTGTGGGCATGCGACGAATCTTCTCTTCCACCGAATCCAGTGATTCGCGCAATTCAATGGTGTTGCCATAGGACTTGGACATCTTCTGCCCATCCAGCCCCGGCATCTTGGGGGTTTCGGTCAGCCTGGCTTCCGGCTCCACCAGAATTTCCCGACCACCGCCTTCCAGGTAACCGAACAGCCGTTCACGGTCTCCCTTGGTGATATTCTGCTGGCTGTCCAGCATGGCACGTGCCACTTCAAGGGCTTCCTCGTCACCCTGCTCCTGCCAGCGCTTGCGCATGTCATTGAACAATCGTGCATTCTTCTTGCCAGTCTTTTTTAGCGCCGTCTCTGCCCTGGCTTCGAAATCCGGCTCGCGCCCGAAGATATGGTTGAAGCGCCGGGCCACTTCCCGGGTGATCTCCACATGAGCGACCTGATCTTCCCCCACCGGGACCACCCCCGGCTTGTACATGAGAATATCCGCGCTCTGCAGCAAGGGATAACCCAGGAAGCCGTAGGTGGACAGATCCCTCTCCTTGAGCTTTTCCTGCTGATCCTTGTAGGTGGGCACACGCTCCAGCCACGACAGGGGCGTGATCATGGACAGCAGCAGATGCAGCTCGGCGTGCTCCGGCACCCGGGACTGGATGAACAGCGTCGAGGAGCCCGGATTGAGCCCCGCGGCCAGCCAGTCGATGACCATATCCCAGGCCCGTTCGGAAATATCGCCGGTTTCCTCGTAGTGCGTGGTCAGGGCATGCCAGTCGGCAACGAAGAAGAAGCAATCATATTCATGCTGCAAACGAACCCAGTTCTTCAGGGCGCCGTGATAATTGCCCAGATGCAGACGACCGGTGGGTCGCATGCCGGAAACAATCCGGTTGTTCGGTCCACTGGAGGAAACCAAGACAATGCTCCTCGTTCAAGTCTCTGATTTGATGAAATAAAGCGGCCTGACCGGCGAAAGCCGAGGCGAACCCGGCATTATACGTTGACGCCCGGCCCGGGGTGTAGCCGTCTGTCCACTCAGGGCTGAAATACGCCGGGATCGCCCCGTCCCTGCCGCAAAACCCGCGGAGGCCCGTCCGACAGATCCACCACCGTGCTCGGTTCGAGGCCGCAATTGCCGCCATCAATGACCAGATCCACGTGGTGCTCGAGCCGGTCCCGAATGTCCTCGGGGTCGCTCAGGGGAATTTCATCACCGGGCAGGAGCAGGGTCGAACTGAGAATCGGCTCACCATGCTCTTCCAGCAAAGCGCGCACAATGGCGTTATCGGGCACCCGGATACCGATGGTCTTGCGCTTGGGGTTCTGCAGGCGCCGGGGCACTTCGCCCGTGGCCTTGAGAATGAAGGTATAGGGCCCCGGGGTATGGGCCTTGAGCAGGCGAAAGACCACATTGTCCACGCGCGCATAGTTGCCGATCTCCGACAGGTCACGGCAGACCAGGGTCAGATTGTGATCCTTGTCCACCTGGCGAAGCCACTGGATGCGCTCCACCGCCGGCTTGGCATCCAGCATGCAGCCCAGGGCGTAGATGGAATCCGTGGGATAGGCGATCACGCCGCCATCCCGCAGGATCCGAACCGCCTGGCGAATCAGCCGTGGCTGCGGATCGACCGGGTGAATCTGGAAATACTGGCTCATCGCAAAACCCCTGCGGCTGCTTGCCCCATACCCGCCACGAATCCGGCCGGGTGACTCTCAATCGTAACACGCAGCGGATCGGGAAACGGACCAGGGGGCTGCTACGCGCACCTGAGCGAGAGCCGGGGAAGCAAGCTGTGGTAGGCTTTGTCCCCATTCACGGCCCCTTGACCCCGAACCCGGTGGGAGCATGAATCATGTGGTATGTCATCGTCGGTCATGATCAGATGGACAGCATGGCCGCCCGTCAGGAGGCACGCCCGGCGCACCTGGCCCGCCTGAAGGCCCTGCTGGATGAAGGGCGCCTGCTCGTTGCCGGCCCCTGCCCCCGTGACGATGCCCCTGCGCCGGGGCCATCCGGCATCAGCGGCAGTGTGATCATTGCCGAATTCGACAGCCTGGAGTCCGCACGCGAATGGGCGGATGAAGATCCATATCTGGCGGCCGGTGTTTACGATTCGGTGGAGGTTCGCCCCTTCATCAAGGCCCTGCCCTGAAATTGCCGAGATCCGCAGACAAGAGCAGGTGACGGGATCATGTCAGCGCCTGTGAAAGCCATCACAGAAAGTGACATCAATCCATGAACGACAGCAACGACAATCGAATACAGATCATTCGCGAACGCCTTGAAGCGGCTCTTTCGCCCGAGCAGATCCATATCCGGGACGACAGTCACCTCCATGTGGGGCACCCCGGAGCGCGAGATGGTCGCGGGCACTTTCATGTTCACATCATTGCATCCGCTTTCCAGGGGCAGAAAACACTGGCTCGGCACCGGATGGTCTTCGACGCCCTTGGTGAGCTGATGGAGACGGACATTCATGCCCTGCAGATCGATGCCCAAACACCGGACAACAGCTGAACACGTTTTCTTAATGCTCATTCAATGCCCATGACGACGCAAAACGAGGGAATCATGAAAAAACTGCTAGTCAGCCTGACCGCAAGCTCCCTGTTCCTTGTCGCCGCCTGCGGTGACACAGACCGGGAGGGTGACGATTACCGCGACCTGGGCGGCGACACGCTTGCCACCGTGAATGGTGAAGCCGTCTCCGAAGAGCTGCTGAATGCTTTCATTGCCCAGTATCCCAACGTGGATCCCGCCAGCATACCGACAGAACAGCGCGATCAGCTTGCGGATCACATCATCAACCTGGTTCTTCTGACGGCTGAAGCCGAACGTCGCGGTCTGTCCCGGGATCCGGAAGTTCGTGCAGCGATCGCGCTGGAGCGGATGCAAACGCTGGCCGACCGCATGATTCGCCAACTGGAAGAAGACGAGCCGGTCAGCGACGAAGAAATCCAGGCTCTTTACGATGAACGCTTCGGTGACGTACGAGAGTATCGCGCCTCACACATTCTGGTGGACGATGAAACGCTGGCCAATGAGCTGCTTGCCCGCGTGCAGGCCGGTGAGGATTTCGCCGATCTGGCCACTGAATACTCACGGGATGGCTCGGCAACCGATGGCGGTGACCTGGGCTGGTTCAATGCCGATCAGATGGTGCCCCCCTTCGCGGAGGCGGTTCGCCGCACCGAGGTTGGTACTGTTCGCGATGAAGTGGTCGAGACCAATTTCGGCTGGCACCTGGTGAAGGTGGTGGACAGTCGCGATGGTGACGCGCCGGCCATGGAGGAGGTACGCGAAGATCTGGTCAACCGCATTCGTCAGGAGAAGGTACAGCGGTATGTCTCCGAACTGCGCGAGAACGCGGAAGTTGAAAAGCACTGAACAAACGGTGCAGAACGAGAATGCCTGATACAAGACGGCGGCCACATGGCCGCCGTTTTTTCTTCATCGTGGAAAAGCGGGGTGTCAGAGACGCAGGCTGCTGTGCCCGCGACGTTCCTGGTATTCCTCGATCAGAACCTGAAGGGCGGCAAAGCGGTCTCGGGCGCCCGCCTTGTCGATGGGGCCGGCACGAGCAGCCGCGCGAACATGAATGATGGAACGCTGCGGTGGGAAGTAGAACTCGACCTCATCCACCACTGACTGGGGTTCAAAGAAGAAATCCTCGCCATCACGGGCCACGGTGCCAGTGAACTCCACTCGCAGATAATTGCGGTGGCTGGACACCACACGCGCACCAGGAAAACCCTGCACGATGGCTGCCAGGGTCGAGCGAGCCTCACGCCGGGCCTGGGAATATTCCAGATAATCCACCCGTGAAGCCTCATGCTCGTCCGCATGACTGGACAGGCAGGTTCGGTGATCGGCACAGGGCGGCAGCTCCCCTTCACGGATACCGTAGGGGGGCAGCTGGGTTCCCGCACAGCCGGCCAGCACGATGGCCAGTGCCGGTGTCAGCCTCCTGAATGACCGATGCCTCAAGCGTCTTCCTCCTGCCCCACGGGGACAGTCAGCAAGGATATCTGCCAAGTGTGCTGTGATCGACACATTTAGGCAAGCCCGCCGCACTCAAGCCAGGAGGCGCTCCAGCCCGGCCTGGTCAAGAATCTCGACACCGAGCTTTTCCGCCTTGGCCAGTTTCGAGCCGGCCGATTCGCCCGCCACCAGGTAATCGGTCTTGCCCGATACACTTCCGGTGACCTTGCCTCCGGCCGCTTCGATTCTCTCTTTCGCCTCTTCCCGTGTCATTGACGGCAGCGTCCCGGTGAGCACGAAGGTCTTGCCCGCGAGCGCCCCGTTACCACCTTGATGGCCGAAACGACGACGATCCTGGCTCCAGTGGATACCCCACTCCATGAGGCATCGCTCCACCTGGCGCAAATCCGACCACAAACCATGCTCGCTCAGTGCGCTGGCGACGCCTTCAAGGCTGCGTGCGACCTGCCCTTCCGGCTGATTCAGGCGGTCATCCGCCATTGCGGCAAAATCCTCAATTCGTTCGAAATGCTGATCCACATACTCAGCGCCCTTCTTGCCGATACCCTTCAGGCCAAGCGCCGTGAGCAGGTTCCGAAGAGTCAGCGAGTGTACGAAATCTGCCGCGAAATCCCCCTCGTCCTGCAGTTCGATCGGCCATTCGCCCTGGAAAAGTCTATCCACTTCCCCGGCATTGCCTTGATCCTCGAAGAAATCGCGGATATGACCGGCCACACCGCGTCCCACATCCGGAACCAGCAGGAGGAGCGGCAACGGCGCCCGACGGAAATGTTCGAAACGACCGAAACACCGCATCAGGGTCTTCGCCAGAGTGGCACCCACGGTGGGAATCCCCAGGGCATGTACGAAACGCGCGGCATTGACCTTTCGCTTCTGGGCAATCTCGTCCAGCAGCTTCTCCACCGAACGCTCGCCGAAGCCTTCCAGCTCACGCATGGCCTCCTCATGCCGGTAAAGGCGAAAAATATCCGAGGGGCGCCGCACCCACTCCAGCTCGAAAAAGCGCTGCAGACTCTTCTCACCCAGCCCTTCGATGTCCAGCGCACCCCGGGAGACAAAGTGGCGCAGGGTTTCAAGCTGCTGGGCCGCGCAGTTCATTCGGCCAGTGCAGCGATGAGCAGCCTCTCCTTCTTCCCGGACAACCTCCGAGTTGCATACCGGACAATGTGCGGGGAAACCGATTTCTCTGGCATTCGCCGGGCGGCGATCGGGCACCACGGCCACCACTTCCGGAATGACGTCGCCGGCACGCCGGACGATGACCGTATCGCCAATGCGGATGTCCTTGCGCCGAATCTCGTCCAGGTTATGCAGTGTCGCATTGCTGACCGTGGCACCACCGACGAAAACCGGCTCCAGCCGGGCCACCGGGGTAATGGCGCCGGTGCGGCCCACCTGGAATTCCACATCCCGCAATATGGTGGTCTTCTCCTGAGCAGGAAACTTCTGTGCCAGGGCCCAGCGCGGCGCCCGCGATACCTGCCCAAGGCGCCCCTGCCAGTCACGACGATCGACCTTGTAAACCACGCCGTCGATGTCGTAGCCGAGGGATTCCCGCCGCTTGAGCATGTCTTCCTGATATGCCAGGCAGGCCTTCACACCTTTCAGTCGTTGGCCTTCCGGCGACACCGGAAGGCCCCAGTCGGCCAGTGCGCGAATGATGGCGGACTGGGTGTCCGGCAGCGTACCTCCGGCATGATGACCAGTCCCGTAACAGAAGATTTCCAGCGGTCGCTTGCGGGCAATGCGGACATCCAGCTGTCGGACACTGCCGGCTGCCGCATTGCGCGGATTGACGAAGGTCTTCTCTCCCCGCTTGCGCTGGGCCCGATTCAATCGCTCGAAACCTTCATGGGTCATGAAGATCTCACCCCGGGCTTCCAGGCGATCCGGGTAGCCGCGGCCCTTCAGGCTCAGGGGTACCGCCTGTATGGTTCGCACGGTGTGGGTCACATCCTCGCCGGTCTCACCATCACCCCGCGTGGCGGCCCGTACCAGCTCGCCCTTCTCGTACAGCAGGCTGACCGCCAGACCGTCCAGCTTGGGTTCTGCGTAATAATCAATGGCATCAGACTCGCCAAGGCGCTCGCGCACCCGCCGATCAAAGGCTTCCAGGTCGCTCACCTCGAAACCGTTCTCCAGCGAGAGCATGGGCATTTCATGGCGAACCGGCGTGAAGGCACTATCGGCCTGGCCACCCACCCGCCGGGTGGGTGAATCCGGATCCTGCAGATCGGGAAATTCCGCTTCCAGCGCCTGCAGTTCCGCCATCAGGCTGTCGTACTCGGCGTCTGGGATTTCGGGTTCATCAAGGATGTAGTAGCGATGATCATGGTGGCGAATCTGCTCACGCAGTTCCGCAACCCGGAGGGCAGCGTCCTGTCGGGGTCGACTCATGCCTCAGCTCCCGCGACGATCGCTGCCGAGCTGCCGGTGCAGGCGCTCGAATTCCGTGATCTGCTCTTCAATATGACCGGCTCGCTGACGTGAAAAGGCATTGCGTGCTTCATCACGGAGCTCCCCCCCGAGGGTCTCGGCCAGCTGGCGGGCCAGGCCCAGCATTTCCCTGAAGGCATCCACACCGGGCCAGGGGCCGGGTAATACGGCAAACAGGGTCACCCCGCGATAAAGTGTCTGCTCCATGGCCTCGTAATCGAACTGCCCCGGTTCGACCACGTTGGCGACGCTGAACAGCAGGGACGGCCGGCCATCGCTGGCACGCTCGGTGCGATGGAAAATGTCGTACTGACCGTGGCGGCAACCATTATCTTCCAGCTGGCTGCGCAGCAAGGCGCCATCGAGGCCGTCCTGCCCAACGGCAAGAACATGCAGGGAGACGATCTTCTGGGAGCCCGGATCAAAGCCTTTCAGCGCTTCAGCCGCCGGATCGTCTTCATGTGCCGATTCAGGCGGCGCATCGACAGCTTCCGCTGCCTCCGGCTCATCGGCCGCTCGATCACCGGCGAGACTACCCAGGCCAGCGGACAGACGCCGGCGAATACCGGCCAGCCGTTCCTCGGCCTGGCGCCGGAAATCCGGACCGGGTGACGATTGCTCGGCGCTACGGCGTGGCGGGGCCTGAACCCGGGTCTCGGACGGCGGCTCATGCCTGTCATGGCCTGTCGCGCGCGGCCGCTCGGGCCGGATGCTGGGCAGCTCATCCCCTTCCAGTTTCGGCCGCCCCCGTCCAGGCCGGGTCGACCCCGGATGACGGCTTGAACCACCGATATCCGGGTAGGATCCCCCACTCTCCCCTCGCCGGGCCTGCCAGCGGGTGAAGAGGTAGACGGCCACCACCAGGACAACGGCAATGACGATCAGGGCGAGTCGCAGTTCCGGCATGGATGTTTCGCCTTCTGTCTTGAGTTGGAGGGGCCCCCTGACTCAGGCCAGGGGCACCTTGTCCGCAACGCCGGCCGGCTCAGGCCGACGCCATTTCCACGGCCTCGTCCACATCCACCGAGACCAGGCGCGAGACGCCCGGCTCGTTCATGGTGACACCCAGCAGCTGGTTGGACAGCTCCATGGTGATCTTGTTGTGGGTAATGAAGATGAACTGGACCCGCTCGCTCATCTCCTTCACCAGGGCACAGAAGCGGCCCACATTGGCATCGTCCAGCGGCGCATCCACCTCGTCCAGCATGCAGAACGGTGCCGGGTTGAGTTCGAAGATGGAAAACACCAGTGCCACGGCGGTCAGAGCCTTTTCACCGCCGGACAGGGCACTGATACTGCTGTTGCGCTTGCCCGGAGGGCGCGCCATTACCGCCACACCGGCATCCAGCAAATCCTCGCCTGTCATCTCCAGGTAGGCGTGGCCACCACCGAAGAGGCGCGGGAAGGTTTCCTTGAGGCCGCTGTTGACCTTGTCGAAGGTCTCCTTGAAGCGGGTCCGGGTCTCGCGGTCGATCTTGCGGATGGCCGCTTCCAGGGTCTCCAGGGCTTCGGTGAGATCATCGAACTGGGCGTCCAGGTACTGCTTGCGCTCCGACTGCTCGCGGAACTCGTCAATGGCCGCCAGGTTGATATTGCCCAGACGAGCGATGCGCCGCTCCACACCTTCCAGGGATTCGGCCCAGTCGCGTACGTTCGCCTCTTCCGGAAGTCCCGCCTTGACCTGCTCCAACGTCGTCTCCAGCTCTTCCAGCTGCTCCACCAGAGTCTCGCGCCGGACCCGGGCTTCCTGACTCTCGAGCCGCAGCTTTTCCAGGTCCTCACGCAGTTCGGCGGCCTTCTTCTCGTGCTCGACGCGCTGCTTCTCCTTCTCGCGGATCTCGGCGTCGATGGTCTCCATCTGGCGCCGTGCCTGCCCCAGCTCTTCATCCACCTGCTTGCGACGTTCCAGCAGCGTCTCCAGCTGCTCTTCATGCTCACCGACGGGGTCGACATGGGCTTCCAGATTGTCGCTCAGGGCCGTACGACGCGCGCTGAGGTCCTCAAGCTGGGCCTGCATGCGCTCCAGGCTGCGCTGGGTTGAGTCCAGGCTGGAACGCCGCGCTTCCACCTTGAGAGCCAGTTCATGGGCGGCATCCCGGTCTTCCCGGGCCTGACGCCGTGCGGCCTCCAGTTGTTCGCGAAGCCCGTCACGCTCTTCTTCCAGGCCGCGTCGTTCACTTTCGCCGGCCTGCATGGAATCCACCGCCGACTCCAGCTCTCCACGGGTCTGCTTGAGCTGGGTATTCTGTTCGTCGATCTGCTGCTCCAGCTCGGCAATCTCCGCGGCCAGCTTCTCGCGCCGCTCATTGGCCTGATCGATGCGGGAGGTCAGGGCTTCCAGGCGGGCGTCCAGGTCGGCGTTGCTGCGATGCAGCTGGTTGAACTCGCGCTGCATGTCTTCAAGCGCGCCTTCCTTCTCCTTGAGACCGCCTCGAGCCGCCTCAAGGGACTCGGTCAGCTGTTCGCATTCTTCCTCAAGCGCCTGGTGGCGTGCCTGCAGCTGCTTGAGCGTCTGCTCACGCTCCAGGACACCGGCTTCCTCGTCTTCACTGCGGGTTACCCGCAGCCATTCACGGCCCAGCCAGGTGCCGTCCGGGCAGATGACTGACTCGCCTTCACGCAAATCTGCCCGCAGGCGATTTCCTGCCTCCACGCTCTCGGCGACCCGCACGCCGGCAAGGAACTCGCCCAGGACGGCCGGCCCCTGCACTTTTTCGGCCAGGCTGCCGCTGGCACCCGCAACGCGGCCGGATGCGGTCACCAGACCTACGGAACCGCGCTCCAGGCTCGGCAACTCATCCAGGGCCAGGGCCATTTCGTCCACCGTGACCGCTTCCAGGTGATGGGCCAGAACCGTTTCAACGGCCCGCTCCCAGCCACTCTCCACCTGAATGCGTTCGGCCAGGCGCGGACGCTGCTCCAGACCCTGTCGGGCCAGCCAGTCCGCGCTCTCACCTCCGTCCTTCTTCAGGGCCGCCTGTTGCAGCGCCTCCAGGGAGCTGATGCGGCCACTCAGTGACTGCAGCTCCTGGCGCCGTTCATGCAGGCGACGGCCCAGGTCGCGATCCTCCCCGCGACTGGCCTCCAGGGCTTCCCGGGCGCTGTCTAGCTGCTCGGCGATGGCTTCCTGCCGTTCCCCCTGGCGGCTGCGCTCCTCGCGCAGTTCTTCCTGCTGGCCCTGCATGGCCTGGGTGGAGAGCTGCTCCTTTTCCTGACGCAGCTTCTCGACCCGCTCCATGCTGCGCCGGATCTGGCTCTCCATGTGCTCGATTCGGGTGCGGCCCACTTCGGCGGTCTGCTGGCGCTCCCCGGCCTGACGGCTGAAGCGGTCCCAGCGCTCCTGCCAATCGTTCATCTTCGCTTCCGCCTGCTCCTGGGCCACCGCCGACTGCTCGGCCGCCTCGCGCAGTCGCTCCAGGCCAGGCTCCATTTCCTCCAGGCCGGCACGGGTCTCGCTCAGGTGCTCCTCGTCCCGACGGATGTGGCTGCGCGTCTGTTCCAGGGCGTGTTCGGCGCGCTCCAGATCTTCCACCTGGCGCTGGCGCAGTTCACGGGCGTGCTGTATGGCCTGCTCGACCCGGCTGATCTCCGCGCCGGTGCTGTAATAGCGTGCCTGCACCGAATTGAAGGATTCGCTGGCCTCGGCCTGGCGCTCACGTTCGGCTTCGAGATCCTTTTCCAGGCTGCGCTGGTGACTGATCTCCGCCTGCATGCGGTTCTCAATCTCCGCCAGGCGCCGGTCCTGACTTTCCAGCCCCCCATCCAGATCACCGATCCGCAGCGCCAGCAACTGGGCCCGCAGCTCGCGTTCCTCGCCCTTCAGGGCCTTGTACTTCTCGGCCGTGCGCGCCTGCCGGTCCAGGTGGTTCAGCTGCTTTTCCACTTCCTCGCGCAGATCACTGAGGCGATCCAGGTTCTCGCGGGTATGGCGGATGCGGTTCTCCGTCTCCCGGCGCCGTTCCTTGTACTTGGAAATCCCGGCCGCCTCTTCCAGGAAGACCCGCAGTTCCTCGGGCTTGGCTTCAATCAGGCGACTGATCATGCCCTGCTCGATGATGGCGTAGCTGCGCGGACCCAGGCCGGTACCGAGGAAGATGTCCTGAATGTCCCGGCGGCGACAGCGGGAACCGTTCAGGTAATAACTGGAGGTGCCATCACGGGAGACCTGCCGGCGCACGGAAATCTCGTTGTAACCGGCATACTGCCCGCCCACGCTGCCATCGGAGTTGTCGAAAACCAGCTCGATGGAGGCCGTGCCAACCGGCTTGCGGCTGGTGGAGCCGTTGAAGATCACGTCCGCCATGGAGGCACCGCGCAGATGTTTTGCGGAGGTTTCCCCCATGACCCAGCGCACGGCGTCAATCACGTTGGACTTGCCGCAGCCGTTGGGGCCAATGATGCCGGTCAGCGCGGTGGGAAAGGTGATGGTCGTCGGATCCACGAAGGACTTGAATCCGGCCAGTTTGATCTTGCTCAGTCGCATGAATGTTCCGTATTCCAGAATGGGATAGACGGGACCGGCACCAGGCCGTCCCGGGTCAGTCGGTTCGGTACCGGACGCCCCCTTGGACGATGCAGTATCGTATCCGGGGCATTGTAAAGTAAACGCGGCTCGGGTTTAATCCGCATCCGCCCGACGGGGCGCCGGCCACCGGCGCCACCGGCCCCAAAGGCCGAGACACCGAGAATGGAGCCACGCCAATGAGTACGCTGCCCAGCAAGACCCTGGAAACCTTCGAAAATCCGCGTCCGGGGCGGGATTTCACCATTCGCATGGAAATCCCGGAGTTCACCTGCCTGTGCCCGAAGACGGGACAGCCGGATTTTGCCACCATTGAGCTGGCCTATGTGCCGGATCAGCTGTGCGTGGAACTGAAATCCCTCAAGCTCTACATCTGGTCCTTCCGCGACGAAGGCGCCTTCCACGAAGACATTACCAACCAGATCATGGACGATATTGTCGCGGCCATCCAGCCGAAGTTTCTCCGCGTGACCGGCGATTTCAACGTTCGGGGCGGCATCTGGACCAAGGTCATCGCTGAGCACCGCGCGCCCGGCTGGACAGCGCCGGAAGCGGTCGACCTGCCCTGAGCCGGCAGCATCTTGCCCACTCAGGTGACTTGCTTGCGCGACCCTGACGGTTTCTGTATAACCTGCCTCTGATCAGAGCAAGGCCAGCATCCGGCCTGTTGTGGGCCAGGTGCCGAAGGCATTCAACAGCCTGCCGCATGGGAGAGGGGCCATGGCCGCAAGCAAGAAGACAAGCCGCAAGAAGACCGCCAAGAAGACCTCTGCATCCAGGAAAAAGGCCACGAAAAAGACCGTGACTAAGAAAACCGCATCCAAGAAGACGGCCAGCAAGAAGGCGAGCAAGAAGAAAACCGCCGGCAAGAGCACGGTTGCTTCCGCTGCCGGCTTCAAGCCCTATGAGCCGAAGAAGGGCGAGGAGTACATGGGGGAGGCGCAGAAGGAGCACTTCCGCGAGATCCTTCTGGCCTGGAAACGGGAGCTGATGGAAGAAGTGGACCGGACCGTGCATCACATGCAGGACGAAGCCGCCAACTTCCCGGACCCCAGCGACCGCGCCACCCAGGAATCCGAATTCAGTCTTGAGCTGCGGGCCCGTGACCGGGAGCGCAAGCTGATCAAGAAGATCGATGAGTCCCTGCAGGCCATCAAGGACGACGATTACGGTTTCTGCCACTCCTGTGGCATCGAGATCGGCATTCGTCGCCTGGAAGCACGCCCCACCGCGACGCTGTGCATCGACTGCAAGACCCTCGACGAAATCCGCGAAAAACAGATGATCGGCTGATGTGTCGGCCGGCCCCGCGAGGGGCCGGCCTGTCCTCGCCATGCCATCCGACAAATCCCGCGCAAGACAGTCCGCCGACGGCCGTTTCGCCCCCTCGCCCACCGGTCCACTGCATTTCGGCTCCCTGCTGGCCGCCACCGCCAGTTACCTCCAGGCCCGAAGCCAGGGCGGACACTGGTACCTTCGGATTGACGACATCGACCCGCCACGGGAAGCCCCCGGTGCCCGTGATGACATCCCGCGGGTACTCGAGGCTTTCGGTTTCCAGTGGGATGGCCCCATCCGCTACCAGTCGCAACACCTGGCGCAATACCACGCCGCCATCCGCCAGTTGCTCGACGCGGGCCTCGCCTATCCCTGTGCCTGCACACGCCGGGAGATCCGAGAGCAGGGCCGTCAAGGCCCGGATGGGCCGATCTATCCGGGCACCTGCCGACATGGTCTTGCCCCAGGACGCGAGGGCCGGGCCATCCGAGCCCTGACCAGAAATGCCCGAATTCGCTTTCAGGATGCCCTCCAGGGCACGATCGACACCGACCTTGAGGCCAACATGGGTGATTTCGTGATTCGGCGCGCAGACGGTCTGGTGGCTTATCATCTGGCCGCCGCGGTGGACGACGGCAGCGATGACATCGGAGAGGTCATTCGAGGGATCGATCTACTGCCCAGCACCCCGCGACAGATCCATCTCATGCAGCAACTGGGCCTGGTAGCGCCACGTTACGGCCACATTCCACTGGCCCTGAGTCCCGGTGGACAGAAGCTGAGCAAGCAGACCGGCGCCCTGCCACTGGATCCCAGCCAGCCGGGCCCGCAGCTGTTCCAGGCCTTGCGCCACCTGCGTCAGGCACCACCCGATCATCTCGCCCGGGCCAGCCTGCCCGAGATCTGGCAATGGGCCTTCAGCCATTGGCAAATGAAGGCGCTGGCGGGTCAGGATCGAACCGGTGAGGCCGTTGCCGTGGCATCCGATTACCAGCCCGGACACTGATCCTTGCAGTTACTGCCACAGCCGGTAAGCTCAAACAGGAGAAAGCGCGCCTCGCACTTCATCCGATTCTCGCCACAGGGGAGCTGACATGGCTGAGAAACAGACGTATCCGGTTCCTGCCGACTTTGTCCGCAATGCTCACATTGACCGAGCCACCTACCAGGCCATGTATCGCCGATCACTGGAGAATCCGGAGGATTTCTGGGCCGAACAGGCGGATCGCTTTCTGGACTGGCGCCGCCGTTGGGATCGGGTCATGGACTGGGATTTCAACGAGCCCCGCATTCGCTGGTTCGAAGGCGGCGAACTCAATGTGAGTGAGAACTGCATTGACCGCCACCTGACCCAACGTGGCGACAAGACCGCCATCCTGTGGGAGGGCGACGACCCGGCAGAAAGCCGCCGTCTGAGCTACCGGGAGCTTCACGAAGCCGTCTGCCGCCTTGCCAATGGCCTGCGACAGCGTGGCGTGCGCCGTGGCGACCGGGTCTGCATTTACATGCCCATGGTGCCGGAAGCGGCCGTGGCCATGCTTGCCTGTACGCGCATTGGCGCGATCCATTCCGTGGTCTTCGGTGGCTTCTCCCCCCACGCCCTGCGGGATCGAATTCTGGATGCGGACTGCAAACTGGTGATCACTGCGGATGAGGGCATTCGCGGCGGCAAGACCGTGCCGCTCAAGGCCAACACCGACAAGGCACTCCGGGAGTGTCCGGGCGTGGAGACCGTGGTGGTCTACCAGCGCACGGGGGCCGATATTCACTGGGAAAACGATCGGGATGTCCGCTATGCCGACCTCATCGCCGACACGGACAGGGAGTGCGAGCCGGAAGCCATGGGGGCCGAAGACCCCCTGTTCATCCTCTATACCTCGGGCAGCACCGGCAAACCCAAGGGTGTGTTGCACACCACGGGCGGCTATCTCCTCCATGCCGCAATGACGCATCACTACGTCTTTGATTACCACGAAGACGACATTTACTGGTGTACAGCCGATGTAGGCTGGGTGACCGGCCACAGTTACATCGTGTACGGCCCTCTCGCCAATGGCGCTACCACACTCATGTTCGAAGGTGTGCCCAATTATCCGGACGCCTCGCGGCACTGGCAGATCGTTGACCGGCACAGGGTCACCATCTATTACACGGCCCCCACCGCCATCCGGGCCCTGATGCGGGCGGGAGACGATCCGGTCAGACAGTGCAGCCGATCCAGTCTGCGTCTGCTGGGCACGGTGGGTGAACCCATCAATCCGGAAGCCTGGAGCTGGTACCACCGTGTGGTAGGTGACGGTCGCTGCCCGGTGGTGGACACCTGGTGGCAGACCGAAACCGGCGGCATCATGATCGCCCCTCTGCCCGGTGCCACCGATCTCAAGCCAGGGTCAGCCACCCTGCCCTTCTTTGGCGTGCAACCGGCCCTGATGGATGCCGATGGGCGGGAGCTGGAAGGCGAAGCCAGTGGCAACCTGGTGATCAAGTCATCCTGGCCCGGTCAGATGCGAACCGTCTACGGTGACCACCAGCGTTTTGCGGAAACCTATTTCTCGGCCTACAAGGGCTGCTACTTCTCCGGTGACGGGGCCCGCCGGGATGCAGACGGCTATTACTGGATTACCGGGCGGGTGGATGACGTGCTCAACATCTCCGGACACCGCCTGGGCACCGCCGAGATCGAGAGCGCCCTTGTACTCCACCCCGACGTGGCGGAGGCCGCCGTGGTTGGCTTCCCCCACGATATGAAGGGCCAGGGGATCTACGCCTATGTCACCCTGATGGCCGGCCGGGAAACAAGTGAATCACTGAAGGAGGCGCTCATTCAACTGGTACGCGAGGAGATCAGCCCCATCGCCAGCCCGGATGTGATCCAGTGGGCACCGGGGCTGCCCAAGACCCGCTCCGGCAAGATCATGCGCCGCATCCTGCGCAAGATTGCCGCCGATGAACTGGACAGTCTCGGTGATACCAGCACGCTGGCCGACCCTTCCGTGGTCGATGACCTGATCGAGAACCGCATCCGTCCGGAAACCTGAGCGACGAGCAGCAGGAGAGCCGTACAAGGTGATCGTCGACAGCCGCTTTCGACCGGCCTGGTGGGCCAGAAATGCCCATGCCCAGACCATTTACCAGAACCTGCTGAGGCCCTATCCGCGTCTTGCAACCGTCCGGGAACGACTCGAGCTCCCGGACGGTGACTTCATTGACCTGGATTGGTCCGGGCCGGAGGAAGGGCCACTGGTACTGCTGCTCCACGGCCTCGAGGGCTCCATCGAATCCAAGTACGTCGCCGGGCAGATGCGCGCGCTCAACCGGGCCGGGCTACGCACTGTACTCATGCACTTTCGCGGCTGCAGTGGGGAGGCCAACCGCCTGCGGCGGGGCTATCATTCCGGCGTCTCCGAAGATCTGCAGACCGTGCTGGAATGCCTTGCAGAGCATGATCACCGTCCGGACGCCGCGGTGGGTTACAGCCTGGGTGGCAATGTGCTTTTGAAATGGCTGGGCGAACAGGGCCGCGCGGCACCCCTGAGCACAGCCGTTGCCGTCTCGGTGCCCTTTCGTCTGTCACTGTGTGCCCATGCCATCAACCGCGGGATATCGCGCCTATACAATCGCTTCCTCATGCGCCGGATGAAGAACAGCTACCGGGACAAGTTTTCCCGGCGCAACGATGCCCCGCTGCCCATGGAAGCACTGCCCGGCCTCAAATCCTTCCATGATTTCGACAATGCCATCACGGCACCTCTGCATGGTTTTGACAATGCAGAGCACTACTACGGGCACAGTAGCAGCGTGCATTACCTTCACGGCATCCGGGTCCCCACCCTCATCCTGCACGCACTGGACGATCCCTTCATGACGCCGGAAGCCGCACCGACGGAACAGGAACTGTCCCCTAGCATTCGCCTGGAGATCAGCGCCCGGGGTGGCCACGTGGGTTTCGTGGCCGGCCGCTGGCCATGGCGCCCGCGCTGGTGGCTGGAGGAGCGGATCACGGGGCATCTGGTCGAGGTGCTTGGCGTTTGAATGAAGGGCGGTGTCGGCTTTCTTCGGTCTGTTGGAAAGTCCGATTACGATTACGACTACGCTTACGATGGCCGTGCCTGGTTTTTTGCCGTGCCAAAAAAAAAACCGCCCCCGAGATCGGGGGCGGCTTCAAGCAGCGATTCCGTGAAAGCTGGAATCAGGCGGCGTCGACAGCCTTCATGCTCAGTCGCACCTTGCCCTGACGGTCCACTTCCAGAACCTTGACCTTGACCACATCGCCTTCCTGAACCACGTCCGTGACCTTCTCCACACGTTCGTTGGCCAGCTGGGAGATGTGCACCAGGCCGTCCTTGCCGGGCAGGATGGTGACGAAGGCACCGAAGTCCATGATGCGAGCCACCTTGCCTTCGTAGATCTTGCCCACTTCCACTTCAGCCGTGATGTCTTCGATCATCTTCTTCGCGGCATCACCGGCTTCCCGGTCCACCGAAGCGATCTTGATGGTGCCATCGTCCTGGATGTCCACGTTGGCACCGGTCTGCTCGGTGATGCTGCGAATGGTCGCACCACCCTTGCCGATCACGTCCCGGATCTTGTCGGAATCGATCTTCATGGTGATGATACGCGGTGCCCAGTCGGACATCTCTTCGCGCGGCTTCGAGATCACCTTGTTCATCTCACCGAGGATGTGCAGGCGGCCGTCTTTGGCCTGAGCCAGCGCATCTTCCATGATTTCACGGTTGATGCCCTCGATCTTGATGTCCATCTGCAGCGCAGTGATGCCTTCAGCAGTACCGGCCACCTTGAAGTCCATGTCACCCAGGTGATCCTCATCACCCAGGATGTCGGTCAGGACCGCGTGGCCGCTGTCTTCCTTGATCAGGCCCATGGCCACACCGGCCACCGGCGCCTTGATCGGCACACCGGCGTCCATCAGGGACAGACTGGTGCCGCAGACCGAGGCCATGGAACTGGAACCGTTGGACTCGGTGATCTCGGACACCACACGGATGACGTACGGGAAATCATCCATGTTGGGCATGACGGCTTCCACGCCGCGCTTGGCCAGCTTGCCGTGGCCAATTTCCCGGCGCTTGGGACCGCCCATGAAGCCGGTTTCACCCACGCAGTAGGGCGGGAAGTTGTAATGCAGCATGAAGGGCTGCTTGTGCTCGCCCTCGATGGCATCGATGATCTGCGCATCACGACCGGTGCCCAGGGTGGTCACCACGATGGCCTGGGTCTCGCCACGGGTAAAGATGGCCGAACCATGGGTACGCGGCAGATCACCCACCGTGACATTGATGGGGCGCACAGTCTTCGTGTCACGACCATCAATGCGGGGCTGACCCTGGATGATGCGGTCACGGACAATGTGCTTCTCCAGTGCTTCCACGGCACCTTTCACATCGCCACGAGCCCAGCGGGGCTCTTCCTCACCTTCCGGCGCCAGCTGCTCCACGATCGCGCTGCGGATATCGGACAGCCGTTGATTGCGGGCCACCTTGTCGGCAATCTGGTAGGCCTCGTTGAGATCGGCCTCGGCCAGTTCCCTGACCTTGCCGGCCAGCTCCTCGTCCTTGGCCACGGGCTCCCAGTCCCAGCGCGGCTTGCCCACCTCGGCCGCCAGCTCATTGATTGCCTGAATGGCCGCCTGCATCTGTTCGTGACCGTAGAGAACGGCGCCGAGCATGACGTCTTCCGACAGTTCGCTGGCTTCGGACTCCACCATCAGGACGGCCTTCTCCGTACCGGCCACCACCAGATCCAGTCTGGATTCATCCAGATCGCTGGCACTGGGGTTGAGCAGGTAATCACCATCCCGGTAACCCACACGAGCCGCACCGATGGGCCCATTGAAGGGAATCCCGGAAATGGCCAGCGCGGCGGAGGTACCGATCAGGGCCGGAATATCCGGATCCACTTCCGGGTTGACGGAGATCACCGTGGCAATCACCTGGACCTCGTTCATGAAGCCCTTGGGGAAGAGCGGACGAATGGGCCGGTCGATCAGGCGGCTGGTCAGCGTTTCCTTTTCACTGGGACGCCCTTCGCGCTTGAAGAAGCCACCGGGAATCCGGCCGGCAGCGTAGGTGCGTTCCTGATAGTTCACGGTCAGTGGGAAGAAGGGTCGGCCGGGATCGGCTTCCTTCTGGCCCACGGCCGTGACCAGCACCACCGTCTCGTCCATGTTGACGAGTACGGCACCGTCGGCCTGGCGGGCAATCCGCCCGGTCTCCAGCGTTACGGCACGACCGCCATACTGAAATGTCTTCGTAGTTACTGTCACGATAGAAAACCTGTTGCCAGTGGACTCAGCGACGCAGGCCGAGTCGGTTGATGAGTTCCTGATAGCGGCTGCGATCCTTTCGCTTCAGGTAGTCCAGCAGCTTGCGGCGCTGGTTGACCATCTTCAGCAGGCCACGACGGGAATGATGGTCGTGCTTGTGCTTGGCAAAATGGTCGGTCAATTCGGTGATGCGGGTGGACAGCAGGGCCACCTGCACTTCAGGGGAACCGGTGTCATTGTTGTCGCGAGCGTACTCGCGGATCACGGCTTCCTTCTTTTCTGCACTCAGAGACATTGCTTCAATTGCTCCTGTTTTACTTTGCGCCATTACGCAAAGGGTTTCTGAATACCGGGCCACGGACATGGGCAAACCCGGACTCACTACCCGAACCCGACAGTGACAGCGATCACCGTGCGGGCCGTCCCAAACCGCGTATTGTACGCGCCCCTGCCAGTTGTCCACAAGCAATGGGCGGTCAGACCTCAGTTGCAGAGAATCAGGCGTCTGGGCGCCAGGCGCCCGTCCGGCAACCGCCGCCCCAGGCCCAGAAAACCGCTGCCCTCGCCGTACACGCGGATGCGCTCGGCAGCCGGCAGATCGGAGACCGTAACTGCCTGTCCCTGCTTGAAATAATGCGTCAGATCCGGATCAAGCGTCACCGACTCCCAATCCGGGAGCGCGGAATCCACCGGCAGCAGCAAGGCACGAAGGGCGTCATCGCCTTCCCTGGACGCCGCCTCGATCTGCTCCAGGGTGAGCAGTTCGTGCTCCCGGTAGGGGCCGGCGGCAATGCGACGCAGGGCCGTGACGTGCCCGACACTCCCCAGGGCGCGAGCCAGATCCTCGGCCAGAACCCGTACATAGGTACCCTTTGAACAGCTCACTTCCAGATCCAGCGCATCGCCACGATGGGCAAGCAGCTCGAAACGTCGGATATGCACCGGGCGCGGGTGACGCGCCACCTCGCCTCCGGCACGGGCAATTTCGTACAGACGTTTTCCATCCTGCTTCAACGCCGAGTACATGGGGGGAATCTGTTCGATGTCTCCGAGGAAGGCCTGCATGGCCTGACGAACGGCGTCCTCACTCAGATCCGGTACCGGCGCCGTCTCCACCACCCCCCCTTCCACATCACCGGTTGCCGTGCGGCTCCCGAGCTGACAGGTGAAACGATAGGTCTTGTCTGCATCCAGAAGAAGCGCGGACACCTTCGTGGCTTCACCGAAGCAAAGGGGAAGAACGCCGCTGGCCAGGGGATCCAGACTACCGGTGTGCCCGGCCTTGCGGGCATCCAGCAGACGACGGACACGCTGAAGCACCGCATTGGAGCTTGCGCCCAGCGGCTTGTCCAGGGGGAGAATGCCGTGAATGTCTCGACCGCGTCGACGTCGGGGCATGCAATCAACGTCCGCCGTCGCTTTCCTCGCCGTCTTCGTCGTCGCCACGGCGGCGACGGTCCTGATCCACCGCCTTTTCAATCAGGGCACTCAGGTGGGCGCCCCGTTTCAGGCTGTCATCATGGACAAAGACAATCTGTGGCGACTTGCGGATATTCATGGTGCGGCCAAGGCGGGCCCGCAGACTGTTGCGGGCGGCCTCCATGGCCTCGATCAGCGCCTCGGGGGGCTCCCCGAGAAAATCCACCCAGACCTTGGCCCGGGAAAGATCCCGGGCCACTTCCACGTCCGTTACCGTGATCTGCCAGGCCGCATCATGCTGAACCTCTTCACGCATGATCAGACTCAATCGGCGCTTGATATCTTCCGCCAGCTTTCGCTGCCCTGGCTTGGACGGTTCCTTCATCACTCCTCCCGGCTCAGAGGCTGCGTTCCACTTCGTGGCGTTCGTAGCATTCGATCTGGTCACCTGCCTTCACGTCATTGTAGTCACGCACACCAATGCCGCACTCGGTACCGGCACGGACTTCGTTGACGTCATCCTTGAATCGGCGCAGGGATTCCAGCTCGCCCTCGTAGATGACCACGTTATCCCGCAGCACGCGGATGGGATTGTTGCGTTTCACACTGCCATCCACTACCAGGCAGCCGGCAATGTTGCCGAACTTCGGTGAACGGAAAACATCCTTGACCTCGGCAAGACCCACGATCTCCTCGCGAAGCTCCGGCGACAGCATGCCGGACAAGGCTGCCTTGACGTCGTCGATGGCCTCGTAGATCACGCTGTAGTAACGCAGATCCACGCCGGTTTCGCTGACCTGGCGCTTGGCGGAACCATCGGCACGCACGTTGAAGCCGATGATGACCGCATCCGACGCCGCTGCCAGGTTCACGTCGGACTCGGTAATCCCGCCGATCCCCGTGGCAACGATCTTCACTTTCACTTCATCGGTGGACAGCTTCTGCAGTGATTCGGATAGCGCTTCCGCACTACCCTGCACGTCAGCCTTGAGCATGACATTCAGAATACCCACATTCGCGCCGTCCCCCATCTGCTGGAACATTTCGTCCAGCTTGGCGGCCTGCTGGCGGGCCAGCTTGGCATCACGCTGCTTGCTCTGGCGGAATTCGGCCACCTCGCGAGCCTTGCGCTCGTTCTCGACCACCACCACGTCATCACCGGCTTCGGGAACACCGGAAAGACCCAGCACCTCGACGGGAATGGACGGACCGGCTTCTTTCACTTCTTTCCCGGTTTCATCGAACATGGCACGAACACGGCCGTATTCGCGACCGGCCAGCAGAATTTCACCCTGCTTCAGCTTGCCATGCTGCACCAGCACGGTGGCCACCGGGCCACGGCCCTTCTCCAGCTTGGATTCAATGACCACACCATGGGCCACGCCACTGTCGATGGCCTTGAGCTCCATCACTTCCGCCTGCAAGGCCAGCGATTCCAGCAGTGTATCGATTCCTTCACCCGTATGGGCGGAGACATGCACGAACTGGGTATCACCACCCCACTCTTCCGGAATCACTTCATGCTGGGAAAGCTCATTCTTGACCCGATCGGGATCCGCCTCTGGCTTGTCGATCTTGTTCACCGCCACCACGATGGGCGTCCCGGCCGCCTTGGCATGCTGCACGGCCTCGATGGTCTGGGGCATGACCCCGTCATCGGCGGCCACCACCAGCACCACGATATCGGTCAGCTTGGCACCACGGGCACGCATGGCCGTGAACGCCGCGTGGCCCGGTGTATCCAGGAACGTGACCATGCCGGAATCGGTGTCAACATGGTAGGCACCGATATGCTGGGTAATGCCCCCGGCCTCGCCAGCGGCCACCTTGGCGCGGCGAATATGATCCAGCAGGGAGGTCTTGCCGTGATCCACATGCCCCATCACGGTCACGACTGGCGCACGCTGCACTTCCTCGCCCTCCATGGGCACTTCCATGACCCGTTCTTCCAGCTCGTTCTCCTTCTGAAGCTTCACCTTGTGGCCCATTTCCTCAACCACAAGGGCGGCGGTTTCCTGGTCAATGGACTGGTTGATGGTGGCCATCACGCCCATCTTCATCATCACCTTGATGACTTCATTGGCCTTGATGGCCATGCGCTGAGCCAGATCACCCACGGTAATGGACTCGGGCACCACCACTTCACGAATCACCGGGCCGGCCGGACGCTCGAAGCCGTGACGGCCACCACCACTGGCGGCAGCACGACTGGGGCGACCCGCCTGTGACTTACGGCGACCCTGCTTGTCACGCGCCACATGCAGCTCCTGCCGACCGGCTTTCTGACCTTTCTTCGGCTTGGCCTTCGCGGCCTGGGCTCGCTGGCGCTTCTCGTCTTCTTCTTCCTGACGACGCGCTTCCTGCTCTGCACGTCGACGCTCTTCTTCTGCGGCACGCTCTCGCTCGGCTTCAGCGCGCGCTTCATCGTCCGCTTCTTCCTCCGCAGACTCCTCGGCTTCAGCCTCGGCCACTTCTTCCGCAGCAGCAACCGCAGCTTCCGCTTCCCCAGGCGCTTCCACGGATGCCTCGGCCTCCGCCGCCGCTTCTTCCTCGGCGCGCGCCGCTTCGGCTTCCTGCGCCTTGCGAGCCGCTTCCTCTTCTTCGCGCTGCTTGCGCTCAACTTCCTCGCGCGCCTGGCGCTCGGCATCCAGACGGGCCTGCTCTTCTTCCTGACGCTTCTTTTCCTGCTCCAGGATGTCACTCCGCTTCACGTAAGTTCGCTTGCGCCGGACTTCCACATTCACGGTCTTGGCACGACCCTGACTGCCAGCGGTACGCAACTCACTGCGGGAGCGACGACGCAGGGTAATGCGGCTGGGGCCACCTTCTTCCTCACTGCCCGCACTCTTTCCGCGACGCAGATAGGCAAGAAGCTCCAGCTTCTGCTCGTCATTGATGGTTCCATCCGGGTCCGTCACGTCGATACCGGCCTCGCTCAACTGGGTGAGCAGGCGTTCAACGGGGACACCCACGGTTTCTGCAAATTCCTTAACGGTCACTTCCGCCATACGGCAAAGCTCCTCGTCTTTCATTCCGGCCGGTACCAGCCCGGCACGTGTACCCGCTGCGCGGGGCGCGGGACGAATCGGTTACAGAGCGTCAGCTCCGGGGCTGTTCCTCCTCACCGTCCTGTTCCGCAAACCACGGCGCGCGAGCTTCCATGATCAGGTCCGCCGCCTTCTTCTCGTCCAGGCCTTCCACGTCCATGATGTCGTCAACGGCCTGTTCAGCCAGATCATCCATGGTGATGATGCCCTTCTCGGCCAGACGATGGGCCAAAGCTTCGTCCATGCCCTTCATGTTGAGCAGATCCTCGGCCGGCTGCTTGTCATCACCACCGCCGGCAATGGCCTGGGTCAGCAGGACATCGCGGGCACGACCGCGAAGCTCATCCACCACGTCCTCGTCAAACTCTTCCACTTCCAGCAGCTCACTGGCTGGCACGTAGGCGATCTCTTCGATACTGGAGAAACCTTCCTGCACCAGAATCATGGCAACCTCCTCGTCCACATCCAGCTGCTTCATGAAGCTTTCCTGAATGCTCCGAGCTTCCGACTCACTCTTCTCGGTCGCCTGGCTCTCCGTCATGACGTTGAGCTCCCAGCCACTGAGCTGACTGGCCAGGCGAACGTTCTGACCACCTCGGCCAATGGCCTGGGAGAGCTGTTCCTCGTCGACCGCAATGTCCATGCTGCCGGCATCCTCGTCCATGACAATGGACAACACCTCGGCCGGAGACATGGCGTTAACCACAAACTGCGCCGGATTGTCATCCCAAACGATGATATCGATGCGCTCACCGGCCAGTTCATTGGAGACCGCCTGAACGCGCGAGCCACGCATGCCCACACAAGCACCCACCGGGTCAATTCGGGCATCATTGCTGCGCACGGCGATCTTGGCACGCAGCCCGGGGTCGCGGGCCGCTCCCATGATGTCGATCAGGCCCTGGCCAATCTCGGGAACCTCCAGCTCGAACAGCTTGATCAGGAATTCCGGCGCGCTGCGGCTGATGAAGAGCTGGGGACCGCGTTGTTCAGAGCGCACTTCCTTGAGATAACCGCGAACCCGGTCCCCCGGGCGAACAGCTTCCCGGGGAATCATTTCCTCGCGGGGAATGAACCCTTCGGCATTGCCCCCGAGATCGATCCAGACGTTCCCTCGCTCGACACGCTTGACCTGACCGGTCAGCAGCTCGCCAACGCGATCCTGGAAGGCATCCACAACCTGGGCGCGTTCCGCTTCACGAACCTTCTGAACGATCACCTGTTTCGCCGTCTGGGCGGCGATTCGACCGAACTCCACGTTCTCGAGCGGCTCTTCCACATAGGAACCGGCGGCCACATCGTCGCCATACTGCTCACGTGCGTCGCTGAGAAGGATTTCCTTTTCCGGATTCTCCATCTCTTCCTCGTCTTCAAGGACGAGCCAACGCCGGAAAGTCTCATAGGAGCCATCAGCACGATTGATGCTGACCCGTGCGTCAATCTCGCCGCCGTGACGCTTGCGGGTCGCGGAAGCCAACGCGGCCTCAATGGCTTCAAAGATGACTTCCTTGTCCACGCCTTTCTCGTTGGACACGGCTTCAGCCACCAGCAGGACTTCTCTATTCATTGTCCCAGTCTCCATTCTTTGGATGATCGCTCTCAGGGAGCGAGTCGTGCTTTCTCGATTCGTTCGAACGGCAGCTCTACCTGCTTGCCATCCACATTCATGAGGATTCGGTCATCTTCCACACCGAGCAATTCACCCTTGAAGCGGCGGCGCCCCTGAATGGGCGCATCCATCTGCACCTTGGCGCGCTCGCCGGTGAAATGGGCAAAATGCGCCAGGGTTCGCAGTGGGCGATCGATGCCCGGGGAAGAAATTTCCAGGGTGTATTGCCCCGGAATCGGGTCTTCCACGTCCAGAATGCCGCTGACCTGACGGCTGACCGCTTCGCAGTCATCCACCGTCACGCCACGGTCAATGTCGATGTACAGCCGCAGCAATTCACCGCCGGCCGAGTACTCGAGCTCAATCAGATCAAAACCCATGGCATTGATCGACGGCTCCAGCAGTTTGAACAGTTCTTCCTTCATTCGCGCCTGCAAATTTCATGTACAAAAAAAGGGCCAGACGGCCCTTCAGCATTGGCTTCCCGTGGGAAGCCCAGACTGTACGGAACCCCGGCCCGAAAGCCGGGCGTCCCGATCCGGCTTCCCGCGGGAAACCGGCCGAGCCGCCGGTAACGAAAAAGGCCCCATAGGGGCCTTTCTCATCGAAAGTGGTAGCGGGGGCAGGATTTGAACCTGCGACCTTCGGGTTATGAGCCCGACGAGCTGCCAGACTGCTCCACCCCGCATCCGGCAAGACGCCATTCTATTCCCATGGCGCCTTTTTTTCAAGCCCCCAGGCAAGAAGATCTGGTCTCCCCTGCCCGGACACCGATAAGAGCATCATGACCGGAAAAAGTTCCCGGCCAGACGACGCCTCAGGCGAAGGCCTGCACGCAAACCGCCATCAGCAGGCCCGGGAACATGCCCAGAGCCAGAACAGTCAGGGCGTTCACACTCAGCAGGGCCCGCAAACCGAGGCTGCCACTGGGCACCTCGTCCACCTCGGGCTTGTCGAAATACATCACCTTGACCACCCGCAGATAATAAAAAGCGCTGATGATCGCGAAGATAACGGCGGCCACGGCCACCCACACCCAGCCAGCATCAATGGCCGCGTTGATGACCGACAGCTTGGCGTGGAAGCCTGCCAGCGGCGGCACACCTGCCATGCCAAACATGAGCATGCCCATGCAGGCCGCAAACCAGGGACTGCGATCGTTCAGACCCTGAAAATCACTGATGTTTTCCGCCTCATAGCCCTTGCGACTCATGAGAATGATCATGCCGAAGGCACCGGAGGCCATGAGCACATAGACCAGGGTATAGAACATGGCGGACTGATAACCGAGGCTGGTACCGGCCATGATGCCCATCAGGATGAATCCCATATGGGTAATGGTTGAATAGGCCAGCATGCGCTTGATATTGGTCTGGGCAATGGCCAGGAAACTACCCACGGCCATTGACAGGATGGCCAGCACAATCAGCATGCCCTGCCAGGCTTCGTGGAACCCTCCCATGCCGTCAGCCAGCAGCCGCATGAACAGGGCAAATGCAGCGATCTTGGGTGCCGCGCCCACAAACAGCGTCACCGCCGTAGGGGCACCATGATAGACATCCGGAATCCACATATGGAATGGCACGGCACCAATCTTGAATGCCAGACCAACCAGAATGAAACTCAGACCCAGTGCCAGGCCGATGTGAGACAGTTCCGCCGAGGAGACATAGGCGGCAATCTCCGCCACATCCAGAGAACCCGTGACGCCGTAGATAATGGACATGCCATAGAGAAGAACACCGGAGGCAATGGCGCCCAGGACGAAATATTTCATGGCCGCTTCCGCGGCATTGGCATTTTCACGGTTGAACGCCACCATGGCGTACAGGGACAACGACAGCAGTTCAAGACCGAGGTACAGCACAAGGAGATTATGACCGCTGACGATGATCATCATGCCGAGAAGTGCCGTCAGGCTGAGCAGGTAGTACTCACCCTTGAACATATCCCGATCCTGAAGGTATCCACGGGAGTACACCAGCACGACGCCAACCACCAGGTACAGGAAAAGCTTCAGGGTATGTGCCAGCTGATCGCCGATAAACATGCCACCAAAGGTGAAGGTGGCCGAATCTCCCATGATGCGCCAGGTCAGCAAGGCACCACCTGCCAGAGTCGCCAGGGTCAACCAGTGGGTCACCACGCGGTTACGATCAGACAGGTAGAGGTCCACCAGCAGGATCAGGCACGCCATCCCTGCGATGAACATTTCCGGAATGACCGGCGTAAACTGAGGTATCTCGAAGTTCATTGTCTTCTCAGACTCCTGAAACTCGTCTCAACGGCGATTGTCAATGCCGTCGCGAAACAATCATTGGCCACTGGGGGTGGTGACTACCCTCAGAGCTTGCTCTGCATCATGTGTTCAACCAGGGCTTCCACGCTCGGCGCAATCACGTCGATAAGGGGCGACGGCCAGACACCCAACAACAGCGTCGGCACCGCCAGTGCGGCAAGCAGAAGAATTTCCCGACGGTTGATATCGCTCAGCGACGCCACTTTCTCGTTGGCCACCTCACCGAACATCACCCGCTTGACCATCCACAAGGTGTAGGCCGCCCCCAGAATCAGCGTCAGCGCAGCGATGAAGGCAATCCAGAAATCCGCCCGGAAGCTGGCCAGAATCACCATGAACTCGCCCACGAAACCGGAAGTACCCGGGAGCCCGGCATTGGCCATGGCAAACAGCACCATGAAGGCGGCAAAGATGGGCATTTTGTTGATGACACCGCCATAATCACCGATTTCCCGGCTGTGAACCCGGTCGTACATCACGCCAACACAGAGGAAGAGCGCACCGGAGATGAAGCCATGAGAGACCATCTGCACAATACCGCCCTGCATCCCGAAGGCGGCACCGGCATCATCACCCGTCGCGGCAAGAATCAGGAAACCGACAAAGAAACCGAGCGTCGCAAAGCCCATGTGGGCAATGGACGAATAGGCAATCAGCTTCTTCATGTCGGACTGAACCAGCGCCACGAAACCGATGTAGGCAACCGCAATCAACGACAACACCACCACGAACCAGGCCAACTCATTACTGGCATCAGGCGTGATGGGCAGACTGAAACGCAGGAAGCCGTAGGCACCCAGCTTCAGCAGGATGGCCGCCAGAATCACCGAACCACCGGTGGGGGCCTGAACGTGGGCGTCCGGGAGCCAGGTATGCACCGGCCACATGGGTACCTTGACGGCAAAGGCCAGCATGAAGGCGATGAAGATCAGCAGCTGCTCGGTCATCCCCAGGGGTGCCATGTGGAAATCAAGCACCGCTGTGCTGCCAGTCTGAACATACAGATAGATGAACGAGACCAGCATGAAGACCGAGCCGAAGAAGGTGTAGAGGAAGAACTTGATGGTGGCATATACCCGGTTATCGCCACCCCAGATACCGATGATGATGAACATCGGGATCAGCAGCGCTTCCCAGAACACATAGAACAACACCACATCCAGCGCCGAGAATACGCCGATGGTGAAGCCCTCCAGGAACAGGAAGGCGGCAAAGTATTGCGCCGGCCGATACTGAATGACCACCCAGCCGGCAATCACCACCAGCACGGTCATGAACGTGGTAAGCAGAATCATGGGCATGGACAGGCCATCCACGCCCAGATGGTAATAGGCACCCAACGCCTCGATCCACGGCACCCGCTCCTCGAACTGCATGGCAGCGGTGGTGGTATCGAAACCGGTCCACAAGGGGATGCTCAAAACGAACACGAGCGAAGAAATACCCAGCGCCCACCAGCGGGCTTCCCCGAGGCCGAGACGATCCGCGACAAGCACGGCAATCCCGCCGAAGATCGGCAGCCAGATCAGGAGACTGAGCAGTGGCAGGGTTTCAAACATTGCTTTGCTTTCCCTTTATCGTCCGATCAACGCAGGACCAGCCAGGCAACCATAGCCGTCAGGCCGATAACCATGGCGAACGCATAGTGGTAGAGGAACCCGGTCTGAACCCGGCGGGCCACGCCCGAGAACCAGCCAACAAGACGGGCTGAGCCGTTGACGATGCCGCCATCGATGATGCGCACATCACCCACCTGCCAGAACAGGCGGCCCAGACCACGGCTGGCCGGTGCCAGCACTCTCTCGTTCAGGTCGTCAAAGTAGTACTTGTTTTCCAACAAGCGATGGATACCTGAGAAACGCCTGGCGAGCATCTCCGGGATGTCCGGACGCTTGAGCCAGAGGAACCAGGCCAGAATCACGCCGGCGGCCGCCAGATAAACCGGAGGCGCAACCAGCCCATGCATCAGCAGCGCCATGGCGCCATCATATTTGTCACCCAGCATGCCCAGCACGTCGCGTTCGGCGGCCACGTGGATACTGTCGGCAAAGAAATCGCCCAGCAGCATGGAGTTCACGAAGGGCGCACCGATTATGACAGAGGGAATTGCCAGCAGAATCAGCGGCACGGTGACCACCCAGGGGCTTTCCTTGAGATCGTGCTTTGTATGCTCATCCATGCGTTCTTCACCGTGGAAGGTGAGGAAGAACATACGGAAGGTATAGAGCGCGGTGACGAACACCCCCAGGAGAACGGCCCAGTAAGCAAAGGTAGCACCGGGAATCTCCGACAACGCGACTGCCTCGATGATGCCGTCCTTGGAGAAGAAGCCGGAGAAGCCCGGGAAGCCAATCAGCGCCAGGGCACCCAACAGACACGTCCAGTAGGTAATCGGCATGTACTTGCGCAGACCGCCCATCTGGCGCATGTCCTGAATATGGTGCATGCCGATGATGACCGACCCAGCCGCCAGGAAAAGCAGAGCCTTGAAGAAGGCGTGGGTCATGAGGTGGAAGACACCAGCGGCGTAAGCCGACACCCCCAATGCGACGGTCATGTAACCGAGTTGAGAGAGTGTTGAATAGGCGACTACTCGCTTGATGTCATGCTGCACCAGGCCCAGCAGGCCCATGAACAGGGCGGTGACGGCACCGATGATCAGTACCACACTCAGCGCCGTGACAGACAGTTCGAATAGCGGCGACATGCGGGCAACCATGTAGATACCGGCGGTCACCATGGTGGCGGCATGAATCAGCGCGGAGATCGGGGTCGGACCTTCCATGGAATCCGGCAGCCAGACGTGCAGTGGTACCTGGGCGGATTTACCCATTGCACCAATGAACAACAGGATGCAGATCACGGTCATCACCGACCATTCCCAACCACCCATGATGGACATGGTCTGTCCTTCCACGCCCGGAGCCGCGGCAAAGACTTCCGAATAATCCATGCTGTTGAAGAACAGAAAGATCGCGGCAATACCCAGCAGGAAACCAAAGTCACCCACCCGGTTGACCAGGAAGGCCTTGAGGTTGGCATGGGTCGCGCTGGGGCGCTTGTACCAGAAGCCGATCAGGAGATAGGACACCAGGCCCACCGCTTCCCAGCCAAAGAAGAGCTGGAGAAAGTTGTTGGCCATCACCAGCATGAGCATGGCGAAGGTGAACAGCGAGATGTAGGCGAAGAAACGCTGATAGCCGGGGTCGCCCTTCATGTAGCCGATGGTGTAGATATGAACCATCAGCGAGACAAAGGTCACCACCAACATCATCATGGACGAGAGGCGGTCAATCAGGAAGCCCACCTCAAAGCGAACCCCTTCGCTCACCATCCAGGTATAGACGGAGCCGTTGAAAACGTCCGCCCCACCCAGCCACTGGTCATAGAAGACTCGCAGCGACAGCAGGAAGGCAATGCCCACGCCAATGATGGTGACCCAATGGGCACCCGCGGTACCTATCTTGCGGCCAAAGAATCCCGCGATGATGGCGGCGATCAGCGGCGCGAGCACGATTGTCAGATAGACGTTTTCCATCCCTAAATCCCGATCCGAAGTGCTTTCACTGAGAAAAGACCGGCGGCGGCATCAGCCCCGCATGGTATCCAGGTCTTCCACATTGATGCTGTTCTTGTTTCTGAACAGGACCACCAGAATGGCCAGACCGATGGCAGCCTCCGCCGCCGCCACCGTTAGAATGAAGAAAACGAAAATCTGGCCCGCCAGATCCTGGAGAAAATAGGAAAAGGCGATGAAGTTGGTATTGACTGCCAGCAACATCAGCTCGATGCACATGAGCAGCAACAGCACGTTCTTGCGGTTGATAAAGATCCCCGCGACGCTGATGCTGAAAAGCACACCGCTCAGAATCAGATAGTGGTAGAGCGTAATCATCAGACCCCCTGAACTCCTGTCAGACGTCGCATGGGATTCAGTCCTTCTTCTCACTGCGCATATTGACCAGACGCACCCGGTCCTCCCGGCGTACTCGAACCTGTTTTGCAGGATCCTGGTGCTTGGTGCCTTCCCGACGGCGCATGGTCAGTGAAATGGCCGCCACGATGCCCACCAGCAGAATGATGCCGGCAATCTCGAAGGGATAGACGTATTCGGTGTACATCAGCTGACCCAGGGCACCGGTATTGTCGTAATCCGCCGGTGCGCGCTCAGGCCGCGCCATCATCTCGATACCCAGGTCCCGCACCCAGATGACGTAGGCCAGCATGGCAATCAGTGCCGCCGCCACCGCCACACCAAGGGGCGCATTACGGGCAAACCCGCTACGCAGGGTACTGACGTTGATGTCCAGCATCATCACCACGAAGAGGAACAACACCATCACCGCCCCCACATACACGAGAATGAGGGCAATCCCCAGGAACTCCGCTTCCAGAAGGATCCACAGGCCCGCGCTGAACACGAAGGACATGATCAGAAACAGCACCGAATGCACCGGGTTGCGGGCAGTGATCACCCCAAGGGCGGCACCCACGACCAGGGCGGCAAATGCGTAAAAGATAACCAGTTCCATGCCTTGCTAATCTCCGCTGCGTTGTAATCGCGCTGGAATTGCGAGCCTCAGCGATATCGACTTTCGATTGCCCGATCAGCGGCAATCTGCGACTCAAGCTTGTCCCCCACGGCCAGGAGCTTGTCCTTGGTCATGATCTGTTGGCCGCGCTCCTCGAAGTGATATTCGGTGAAGCTGGTTTCGACAATGGCATCTACCGGGCAGGCTTCCTCGCAAAAGCCGCAATAGATGCATTTGAACATGTCGATGTCATAGCGCGTGGTACGGCGGGTGCCGTCCTCGCGTTGTTCCGAGTCAATGGTGATGGCCAGCGCCGGACAGACGGCCTCGCACAATTTGCAGGCGATGCAACGCTCCTCCCCACTGGGGTAGCGGCGCAGGGCATGCATGCCACGATAGCGAGGCGACTTGGGCGTCTTTTCCTCCGGGTAGCGAATCGTGCTCTTCGGAAGAAAGAAATGCTTCAGGGTCAGCTTGAGGCCCAGGAGCAGTTCCCACAGAAAAAGACTTTTAACGTAGCTGCTGATTACTTTCATGCCAGCCTCAGTTGAACCACGGTCCGACTTCGAAAAGGATCAGGCCACCAAGAACCACGATCCAGACGATGGTGATCGGAATGAAGACCTTCCAGCCCAGACGCATGATCTGGTCATAACGGTAACGCGGGAAAGTCGCCCGGAACCAAAGGAAGGTAAACATGAAGAAAAAGGTCTTCAGGGCGAACCAGACGATACTGCCTTCACCCAGGAACGTTTCTCCGATCACCGGCACACCCTGGAAGGGGCTCAACCAGCCACCGAAGAAGAACAGGGCCGTGAGCGCCGAGATCAGGATCATGTTGGCGTATTCAGCCAGGAAGAAGATCGCAAATCCGGTGCCCGAATACTCCACATGGAAACCGGCCACGATTTCCGATTCACCTTCCGGCACGTCAAACGGTGCCCGGTTGGTCTCGGCCACGCCGGAAATTAGATAGACCACGAACAGAGGAAAGAGCGGGATCAGAAACCAGTTGAGCACACCCCCGTCCTGACGCATCACGATATCGTTCAGGTTCAGGCTACCCGCCGCCATGAGCACACCCACCAGGGCGAAGCCCATGGCAATCTCATAGGACACGATCTGTGCGGCCGAACGCATGGCCCCCAGAAAGGCGTACTTGGAGTTGGCTGCCCAGCCGGCCAGAATCACACCGTAGACACTCAGGGAGGTCAGAGCCAGTAGATACAGCAGGCCGGCATTGATATCCGCAATCACCATGCCGTCTTCAAAGGGAATGACGGCCCAGGCGGCAAACGCCGGCGCAATGGATAGAATCGGGGCAATCAGAAACAGGAAACGGCTGGAGTTGCTGGGAACGATAATTTCCTTCAGCACCAGCTTGATCACATCCGCGAACGGCTGCAACAGCCCCCAGGGGCCAACGCGGTTAGGCCCCATGCGGCCCTGCATGAAACCGATGACGCGCCGTTCGGCGTAGGTGTAATACGCCACCATCAGAATCAGCACCAGCATCAGCACGCCGATCTGTGCCGTGACGGTGATGACCGTCTGCAGCGCCGGCGGCAGCGCATCCCATTGTTCGATGAAGAAGTCCGTCATTGCGTTCGTGATTCCTGTGCTCTTCCGAACGATTGACCTGAGTCCCGTGCCGCCCGGTGGCGGCCGGTAATCAGACCTTGCTCAACTCGATGCTGCCATGACGCGGCCCCAGGGCGGCCGTTTCCGCCGTACCGGCTGGAACAACCACACTGCCCTCGGGAAGACCGTCATCCACGGCGGCGGTCAGGACGCAGCTGCGACCGTTCTGGCGTACTTCCACCCGGCTGTCGTCTTCCACGCCCAGGCGCCCGGCGTCTGCGGCACTGATTCGCAGCCGCGCCACACCGTCCAGGGTTCGCTGAAGCGGTTCGGCACGGCGCACCAGCGCATCTGCGGCATACAAGGGTACTTCACCCAGGCGCCAGAGGCCCTTGCTGACAGCCGGCTTGTTCAGCTTGACGCCACCGGACACTCGCATGTCCGTCACCACTTCACCGATGGCAGCATGGGCATCGGCCAATACGGCCTCGGCGTCCATCTGTTCGAAGCCTTCAAGTTCCAGGAGGTTGCCCAGCACGCGGAGCACCTTCCAGGCCGGACGGGACTCACCCACCGGGTTAATCACGCCGCCACTGCTCTGCCAGCGCCCTTCCAGATTCACCAGGGTGCCAAAACTCTCAGCATAGCTGCCAACCGGCAGTACGACACTGGCGTAGCGCTCCATCTCCGGCGTGCGGAAACTGCTCAGCGAGAGCACGAAACCGGCCTGTTCCAGGGCATCCATGGCCTGGGCGGAATCCCAGGCTTCGCGCTCCGGCTCGCAGCCCATAAGCAGGTAGGCCTTGCGCGCCTGGGCGAACATTTCCCGTGCGTTCAGGCCCACTTCCCGTTCAGCGGCACCCGGGCCGCGATGAGGCAGGACACCGGCGAGGCAGGCACCGGCGACGTTGCCGCCTTCAGCCAGGTACCCCAGAACCGCACCAGACAGCTCGGCGATGGCATCGCCCAGGGCCAGCAGTTCCGACCAATGCTCATGACTGCGCGCCAGCGGGCCAAGCAGCACCAGACTGCGCCCGCCCCTGTTCAGGGCGGCGGCAAGCTTGCGCGCCTCATCGCCGGCCTCGACACCGTCCACAAGCGCCTTCACGCTGGCCGGCAGAGATTTTCCGGATTCCGATGCCAGCGCCACGGCCACCTCGGCCAGCCCACTGACCAGTTCGGCACCGTGCCGCACCAAAGTGGCATGTTGCCGGAACAGGAATTCGTAGTCGGCCGGGTTAACGAAACCAACCTCGGCGCCCTTGAGCGCGGCCTTGCGCAGACGATGCGCCAGCATGGGGGCTTCCTTGCGGGTGTTCGAACCCACCACCAGGGCCGCATCCAGGTCTTCCACTTCACTAAGCTTCATGCCCAGACCGGGGAAGGCCGGTTCGATGGCGTCGGAACGGAAATCCGCCTGCCCGAGTCGGTGATCCAGGTTGGCCGAACCGAGGCCACGCACCAGGGACTGGAACAGGTACAGTTCTTCCAGGCTGGCGGTGGGCGATGCCAGGGCACCGAGCTGTTCACCACCATGCTGCTGAACGGCATCACGCAGTCCGGTGGCGGCGGCTTCCAGGGCCTCTTCCCAGCTCACCGGCTGCAGCTCGCCGTCTCGGCGCAGCAGCGGCTGACGCAAGCGCTCGTCGCTGTAAATCCCCTCACAACTGAACCGGTCGCGATCCGCAATCCAGGTTTCGTTGATCCCTTCATTCTCCCGCGGCACGGCGCGCAGGAAATCACCACGCAGGGTATGGGCATAAATGTTGGTGCCCACCGGATCATGCGGGGTCACCGTGGCATGCTGGGTCATCTCCCAGGAACGGCCCCGGAAGCGGAAGGGCTTGTTGTTCAGGGCACCCACCGGGCAGAGGTCAATCACGTTGCCGGACAGTTCATGATCCACGGTGCGCTGAATATAGGTGCCAATGCGCATGTGCTCGCCACGGCCAGTGGCACCCAGCTCCTTGAAGCCGGCCACTTCCTCGGTGAAGCGCACACAGCGGGTGCAGTGGATGCAACGGGTCATGTCCGTGGAGATGAGTGGCCCCAGTTCCGGATCCGACACCACCCGCTTGCTTTCCGTGTAGCGGGAAATGCCACGACCGAAGCCCAGGGCAAGATCCTGCAGTTCACACTCACCGCCCTGATCGCAGATGGGGCAATCCAGGGGGTGATTGATGAGCAGGAACTCCATGGTGTTCTTCTGTGCCGACAGGGCCTTGGGAGACTGGGTAAAGACCTTCATGCCGTCGCCGACTGGTGTGGCACAGGCCGGCAGCGGCTTGGGCGCCTTCTCCACCTCGACCAGGCACATACGGCAGTTGGCCGCCACGGACAGCTTGCGGTGATAGCAGAAGCGGGGAATACGATGGCCATATTCGTCCGCCACTTCAATCAGCATCTGTCCCTTGCGGCCTTCGACGGTCTGGCCGTTGATTTCGAACTTGACGGTATCGTCGCTCATATCCGTTACGTCTGTTCATCAGGACCCGGGCAACAGACCCGGGTCGGAATCCTGCGGCTTGCCCTTCAGGCGGCAAAACCGGCGTTATGGGGACCTTTCTCCGGCAAGGCGGGCCGACCCGGCCCAACCATGGTCTTGCCGTTCTTGATCAGGTACTCGAATTCTTCCGGGAAGCGTTCCAGGAAACTCTTCACAGGCATGGCCGCGGCGTCACCGAGGGCACAGATGGTATGCCCCATGATGCCGTCAGCCGCGCTCTTGAGAAGTTCGATATCCGATGACCTGCCCTGCCCGGCCAGCATGCGGCGCAGCACCCGATTCAGCCAGCCGGTTCCTTCACGGCAGGGCGTACACTGACCGCAGGACTCGGCGAAATAGAAACGGGAGATGCACTCCAGGGCGCGCACCATGCAGGTGGTGTCATCCATCACGATGACGGCACCGGAGCCCAGCATGGAACCCACGGACTGCACGGACTCGTAGTCCATGTTGACCTTCATCATATCTTCGCCGCGGACCACCGGCACCGAGGAACCACCCGGAATGACGGCTTTCAGCTTGCGGCCGTCACGAACACCACCCGCCATCTCGAGAAGCTCGGCAAAGGGAGTGCCCATGTCCACTTCGAAGTTGCCCGGGTTGTTCACATGGCCGGAGACGGAGAAGAGCTTCTTGCCACCGCTCTTCTCCGTACCGAACTTCTGGAACCAGTCGGCCCCGTTACGAATGATGCAGGGAACCTGGGCGAAGGACTCGGTGTTGTTGACCGTCGTGGGCTGGCCGTAGAGACCACTCTGCGCCGGAAACGGCGGCTTGAAGCGCGGCATGCCCTTGCGGCCTTCCAGGGAATCCAGCAGTGCTGTTTCCTCACCGCAGATATAGGCGCCGGCACCCAGATGATCATAGAGATCAAAATCCACACCAGAGCCAAGGATGTTCTTGCCAAGGAAACCGGCCTCATAGGCCGCCTTCAGCGCCTCAACGAAACGCTGATAGGGTTCGTGCTCGAACTCGCCTCGGATGTAGTTATAACCCACGGTGGCACCCATGGCGTAGCCGCCAATGGCCATGCCTTCAATCACGGCATGGGGGTTATATCGCAGGATGTCACGATCCTTGCAGGTGCCCGGCTCACTCTCATCCGAGTTGCAGACCACGTATTTCTGGCCCTTGAAATCTCTCGGCATGAAGCTCCACTTGAGCCCCGTGGGGAAGCCGGCACCACCACGGCCACGCAGGCCGGAAGCCTTGACCTCTTCGATCACCTGCTCGGGCGGGATCTTCTCCTTGAGGATCTTTTTCCAGGCTTCATAACCACCCACCTTGAGATAGGTCTCAAGGGTATGGGGGTTGTCATGGGCCAGTGTTCTGTAGCAGATCTCATGATCCGACATGCCAATCACTCCAGGCCGTCAATGATCTGATCCACCTTTTCGATGGTCAGATTCTCATGGTACTCGTGGTTCACCATCATCATGGGCGCGCCCTTGCAGGCTGCCAGACACTCTTCCTCGCACTTGAGAAAGATGCGGTCGTCTTCGGTGGTCTGACCCACCTTGATGCCCAGCTTCTTCTCCACATGCTCGACGATTTCGTCTGAGCCGTTCAGCATGCAGCTGATGTTGGTGCAGATGGAGATCTTGTTCCGCCCCACCGGCTTGGTCTCGAACATGGAATAGAAGGTCGCGACCTCGTAAACGTCGATAGGGGGCAGCTCCAGATAATGGGCGACTGCGTCCATCCATTCATCGGTCAGATAACCGCCATTATGATGCTGGGCCTCCCGCAGGGCATCCAGCACCGCCGAACGCTGCCGACCTTCCGGGTACTTGGCCACACAGCGATCAATGTAGGCGCGCATGTCTTCGGGCAGGAATTCTGAAGTGGCCTTGTATTTCACCGGTCAATCTCCCCGAACACGATGTCCTGTGTACCAATCACTGCCACCAGATCCGCCAGCATATGACCACGGCACATTTCATCCATTGCTGCCAGATGGGCGAAACCGGATGCACGAATCTTCACGCGGTAAGGCTTGTTGGCCCCATCGGAAATGAGATAAATGCCAAACTCGCCCTTGGGCTGCTCGATAGCGGCATAGGCCTCGCCCTCGGGCAGCACATACCCTTCCGTGAACAGCTTGAAGTGATGAATGAGTGCTTCCATGCTGTCCTTCATGTCGGCACGCTTCGGTGGAGCCACCTTGGCATCATCCACCATCACCGGCCCCGGGTTCTCACGAAGCCACTTGATGCATTGCTTGGCAATGCGAGCGGACTGGCGCATCTCTTCGATACGGACCAGATAGCGATCGTAGCAATCACCATTAGTGCCCACCGGAATATCGAAATCCAGGCGGTCATAGACTTCGTAGGGCTGTTTGCGACGAAGATCCCACTCGATACCGGAACCCCGAAGCATGGGGCCGCTGAAGCCCAGTTGCAGGGCGCGCTCGGGGGAAACTTCCGCTATCCCCACCGTACGCTGTTTCCAGATGCGGTTGTCGGTCAGCAGCGTCTCATACTGATCGACACAACCCGGGAAACGGTCGACGAAGTCTTCAATGAAGTCCAGAAGCGAGCCTTCACGGGCCTCATTAAGACGATTCACTTCCTTCTTGCTGCGCCATTTGGAGTAATCATAGCGGGGCATGCTGTCGGGCAGATCCCGATAAACACCACCGGGACGGTAATAGGTTGCATGCATGCGCGCACCGGACACTGCCTCGTACATATCCATGATGTCTTCACGTTCACGGAAGGCATAGAGGAAGACCGTCATGGCGCCGATATCCAGGCCGTGGGCGCCAATCCACAACAGGTGGTTGGCAATGCGGGTCAGCTCATCATAAAGCGTACGAATGTACTGAGCCCGAATCGGCGGCTCAATGCCCATGAGCTTTTCAATGGCCATCACATAGGCATGCTCATTACACATCATGGACACATAGTCGAGACGATCCATGTAGCCGATGCTGTGGTTATAAGGCTTATTCTCCGCAAGCTTTTCCGTGGCGCGGTGAAGCAGACCGATATGCGGATCCACCCGACGAATAACCTCGCCTTCCATCTCCAGGATGAGACGGAGCACGCCGTGGGCCGCCGGATGCTGCGGCCCGAAGTTCATTGTATAGCTCTGAATCTCAGGCATTGCCGGACGACTCCTTGAAGCCTTCCACATACTGGTGATCTTCGCGAATCACCTTCGGTACCGTTGTGCGAGGCTCGATGCTGACGGGCTGGTAAACCACGCGGCGTTTCTCCGGGTCATAGCGGACTTCCACATTCCCGATCAGGGGGAAGTCCTTGCGGAACGGATGTCCGACGAACCCGTAGTCGGTAAGAATACGACGCAGATCCGGGTGACCATTGAAAAGGATGCCGTAAAGATCAAAGGCTTCTCGCTCAAACCAGTTGGCGCCATTCCAGACCGGAGTCACGGAATCCACAACCGGAGGATCTTCCTGGGGGCACCAGCAGCGAAGACGAAGACGCTGGTTCCGGGAGATCGACAACAGATGGTAGACGACCGCAAAGCGATTCCTGCCCTCTTCCACCTCGTCACTGCTGGCGAAGGCGTGACTTTGCGTACGCTCGACACCACGACTGAAACCGATGGAGGTACTCTTGTCCGTGGCCCACTGGCTCTTGCCATAGGCAAGGTAGTCCACACCGCAGACATCCATGAGCTGCTCGAAATTGAACGGTGACTCATCCCGAAGGGCCTGACAGACCTCGAGCAGATCCTCGGGTGCCACCTCATAGCTGAGCTCATCCACACGACTGTCAAATCGCTTCAGCTTATCGCCAAAACGATCAACAATCGCTTCATGCAGGGATTCGATCCACTTACTCATGACAGCGACCTGATCAGCGGGCAATGGTATTGGTTCGGCGAATCTTGTTCTGCAGCTGGATGATGCCGTAGAGCAACTGCTCGGCGGACGGCGGACAACCAGGCACATAAATATCCACGGGGACGACGCGATCACAACCCCGGGTTACCGAATAGGAATAGTGGTAGTAGCCGCCACCGTTGGCGCAGGACCCCATGGAGATCACCCAGCGGGGCTCGGCCATCTGGTCGTAAACCTTTCTCAGGGCGGGGGCCATCTTGTTGCAGAGCGTACCCGCAACAATCATCACGTCTGACTGGCGCGGACTGGGACGGAACAGGACACCGAATCGGTCCATGTCATAGCGCGCTGCGCCAGCATGCATCATCTCCACAGCGCAGCAAGCAAGGCCAAAGGTCATCGGCCACATGGAACCGGTACGGGCCCAATTGTAAAGCTTGTCCACGGAAGTGGTGACGAAGCCGCGTTTTACGACACCGTTTTCTACTCCCATTCCAGAGCACCCTTCTTCCACTCATAGATGAAACCGACCACGAGCACGGCGAGGAAGATCATCATGGCCGTGAAACCAAACACCCCGATATCACCCAGGGCAACCGCCCAGGGGAAGAGGAAGGCAATCTCGAGATCGAAGATGATGAAGAGAATGGCGACGAGATAATAGCGGACGTCGAACTTCATCCGCGTATCTTCAAAGGCCTCGAAGCCGCACTCGTAAGGCGAGTTCTTCTCGGAGTCCGGATTCTGGGGACCAAGGATCAGCCCCACCAGGAGGAGTACCACGCCCAGCCCGGTCGAGATACCGAGAAAGATAAGGATGGGGATGTAATTTTCCAGCATATTTCCCGCGTCCCAGAGTCACGTTGGAGGCACACTCAACCCGAAAAACGGAACTCTATCCGTTTCGGGCCCGGCTGACCTTGACACAGGTCAACCGGCCCCGGGCCCACCCGAAGATGACCCGACTGATGGCCCTGACTGGCGCCGCGAGTCGATTCCCGGGCATGCCCGAAGCAATCTTCCCTTGGCCCTTGCAGAAACCGCCCGAAGATCGGGCGGCTTCCTGGAGTATGGTGCCGAAGGCCGGACTCGAACCGGCACGGCCGTAAGGCCACTGCCCCCTCAAGACAGCGTGTCTACCAATTCCACCACTTCGGCAAAGCTGTTACTGCTGGTTCCGCTGGCTGCCCAACGGAGGCCGGCATATTACCACGACTGAGCCCCTAACGGCACCCCGAAAGACGCCACAGGAACGCTTATTCAGTGGGTATCCGGCGGCGGAAGGTCGAGTTCATCCTCGTCCCGCTCGTCCTGGTCCTCGTCCTCTTCCGGGATGAGGGTTTCTTCCATGGTCGGCGTGGTCTGGACACGCTCCAGCAGGGAACCGGGTTCAGCAATATCCCGTGCTGCGATCCAGGCCAGGGCGGCACTGTTGAGCATGAAGACCGTCGCCAGAACCGCGGTCAGACGACTGAGGAAACTGGCTGCCCCCCGGGCACCGAAGACGGTACCGGCGGAACCACTGCCGAAGGCGGCACCGGCATTGGCGCCCTGCCCCTGCTGAAGCAGAACGGAGACGATGATGACCACCGCGACGATAACGTGAAGCACTAGCAAGATGCTGATAAGCATGTTCGGATTCCAGCTTATTGGTGACCGGCCGATTCGGCCGACTGACAGATACTTAGAAAACTTTCGGCGTCCAGCGACGCCCCGCCAATGAGACCGCCATCAATATCTTCCATGGCGAACAGTTCACTGGCATTGGTGGCCTTGACACTGCCGCCATAGACGATGCGCAGACCCGCCGCAATTGTATCATCCGCGGCCGCCACACGACTGCGAATCATGGCGTGGACAGCCTGGGCCTGATCCGGGGAAGCCGTCTGGCCCGTACCAATGGCCCAGACCGGCTCATAGGCAACCACGGCTTCCTTGAAGGCATGCACGCCAGCCACACCCAGAATGGCGTCGAGCTGCTCACCGATGATCTTGTCGGTGATACCCTCTTCCCGCTGCTCCAGGGTCTCGCCCACACACAGAATGGGCCGCAGACCGGTGCGGACGGCGGCCATGAACTTGCGCGCCACCACTTCGTCCGTTTCGCCGTAAAGGGCGCGACGCTCCGAATGCCCGACGATGACGTAAGCGCAGTCGAAATCCTGCAGCATGGTGGCAGACACTTCGCCGGTAAAAGCACCGGATTCTTCCTCGGAAACGTTCTGGGCGCCCAGGGCGATTTCCGACCCCTTGAGCACGCGCATGGCATCGGCGAGGTAGACGAACGGCGGGCAGACGGCCACCTCCCGGTTACCCGGACTGAGGTTGCGAACCAGGTCTTCCAGCAAACGGCCGGCCGACTCACGACTGCCGTTCATCTTCCAGTTGCCGGCAACAAAAGGCTGACGCATGGTGCCTCCGCTGGGCGACGGCCGGCGGGGCCGTCACGCTGCATGAACAGGTGAAACAGAAAAGCGGCCAAGAGATGTGCACAGGCCGCTGCTGACGGCGCGAGACTTTACCCGGTGTGGGCCAACAAATCAATTTGCCGGCCTGAATTCACGGCCAATTTCCGGCGGCCACCAGCACGAAAGCAGACCTCAGGCAGACTCGGAGCGCTCACCAGCCCCCTCTTCCACAGCCTGGGCCAGGGCCTGGACCGTCCGCCGGACCAGACTTTCATCACGCCCCTCCACCATCACGCGAATCAGGGATTCAGTCCCCGAAGCACGAATCAGCACCCGGCCGTCGGCACCCAGCTCGGCCTCGGCTGCCTTGATGGCTTTCCTGAGTACGGCACTCTCCAGCGCCGTCTTCTTCTCCTGCACCCGGACATTGACCAGACGCTGGGGAAACTTGCTGAGCGAACGACACAGCCCGGCCAGGGAGGTTTCCGACAAGACCATCTCGGTCAAGACCTGTAACGCGGCCACGATGCCGTCACCCGTGGTGCTGCGATCCAGGCAGATAATGTGGCCCGAGGATTCCCCGCCAATCAGGCCGCCGCTCCTGTCCAGCAACTCCAGGACGTAGCGGTCACCGACGCTGGCTCGTTCGAATTGCATGCCCGCGGACTGGATGGCCTGCTCAATGCCCAGGTTGGTCATGACAGTACCGACCACGGGGCCACGCAGCTTTCCGGCCTGCTTGCGGCCCTGGGCAATGACGTAAAGCAGTTCGTCCCCATCACGCAGCTTGCCCTGCTCGTCCGCCATGATCACCCGGTCCGCATCGCCGTCGAGGGCGATCCCGAGGTGCGCACCGTGCTCACGCACAGCGGCCTGCATGGCCTCGGGCGAGGTGGAACCCACCCCTTCATTGATGTTGTAGCCATCCGGATCGGCACCGATGCTGATGACATCCGCTCCCAGCTCCCGAAACACTGCGGGTGCAACCCGATGGGCGGCGCCGTTGGCGCTGTCCACCACGATGCGGAGACCGTCCAGGCGTACCCCGGCCGGTGCCGCGTTCTTGCAGAATTCAATATAGCGCCCAGGGGCATCCTCCACCCGTCGGGCCATGCCCAGCCGGGCAGCGGGAACGCTTTCAAAGACCTCGTCCAGTGCTTGCTCGATGGCCAGCTCGGTTTCATCATCCAGCTTGCGCCCGTCGGGACCAAAGAACTTGATGCCATTGTCCTGGAATGGATTGTGGGAGGCACTGATGACAATCCCGGCCCGGGCCCCCAGGGCCCTCGTCAGGTAGGCGATGCCCGGGGTTGGAAGAACACCCAGCAGGTCGACTTCGGCGCCGGCACTCACCAGGCCGGCCTCCAGTGCCGATTCCAGCATGTCACCGGAGACGCGGGTATCGCGGCCAATGACCACACGCCCCCGCTGACCACCACACAGGACGCGGCCAGCAGCCCAGCCCAGACGAACGATCACATCCGCTGACATGGGCGCCGGCCCCACCGGGCCGCGAATGCCATCCGTACCAAAATAACGCTTTTCCATCAGACTGCTCCCGCGTTGTAGGTGCCCGTGGCGCGGACGGCTTCCACCATCTTCAGCACGTCCCGGGTTTCAGCCACATCGTGCGCCCGCACCACGGCGGCGCCAAGCCATGCAGCCAGCGTCGCCACGGCGAGACTGCCGGCCAGTCGCTGCTCCACTGGGCGATCGAGCACCTGGCCGATCATGGATTTACGCGACATCCCGACCAGAACCGGATAATCACTGGCACAGAAAGCGCCCAACTCACGCAGCATGGTGAGATTGTGCTCCAGGGTCTTGCCGAAACCAAACCCCGGATCAATCAGAATCCGTTCACGCGCAACACCGGCCGCTTCGACGGTCTCCGCCCGGTCACGCAGAAAGCCACGTATCTCTCGAACCACTTCCCGATATCGCGGGTCGGCCTGCATGTTCCGGGGTTCGCCCTGCATGTGCATGATGCAAATACCCACATCGGCTCCGGCCACCACATCCACGGTCTCGGGATCACGGAAACCCCGCACATCGTTGATGATATCGGCACCGGCCTCAATGGCCGCCTGCATTACGGCCGGTTTGCAGGTATCCACCGACAGAATGGCGTCGGTATCGGCACGCAAGGCCTCGAGGATCGGAATGATCCGTTCCAGTTCTTCGCTCTCGTTCACGGCCCGAGAGCCCGGCCGGGTGGATTCACCACCAATGTCGATGATCGCCGCCCCGGCCTCCAGCATGTGCCGGGCATGATCAATCGCCACCCGGGGATTCTGGAACCGGCCGCCGTCGGAAAAGGAATCCGGGGTCAGGTTCAACACACCCATGACTCTGGGACGGGACAGATCCAGTTCCCGCCGCCCGCACTGCAGCTTCATCCACCGCTCCTTCAGTGTCCGGAATGGCGTGCATGATACCAGCATGCACCCGGCAAGAAATCCGCCACATCCGGGCAGGGCCACCAAGACCCGCCCCGGCAAGCCAAACCGAATCCGCTCCCCGTCTCTCCGCGGACGACCAAAAAAAAGGGCCGGCAGACAGGCTGCCGGCCCCTGGATACTTCAGGGTCGGAAGATCAGTGCTGACGGGCGGGATCGCCCACCGGGTCATCACCTTCCCGGCCACGGTCATCACCCACCTCGCCGGAGGACGCGGTTCCCTGACCGGGGTCACCCCAGCCCTTGGGCGGCCCGGGCTTGCGACCGTCCATGATGGCGTCGATCTGATCCGAATCGATGGTCTCGTACTGCATCAGGGCTTCCGCCATCATGTGAAGCTTGTCTTCATGCTCCCTGAGGAGCGACTCGGCCCGATCATAATTGCGATCAATGATGGCCCTGATCTCGGCATCAATGGCCCGCGCCGTCTCGTCCGACATGTTGCTGTGGCGCTGCTGCATTTCGCGACCCAGGAACACCTCACCATCGTCCTCTTCATAGGACAGCGGCCCGAGCTTCTCAGACAGACCCCATTTGGTCACCATCTTTCGGGCAATGCCCGTGGCCACTTCAATATCATTGGAAGCGCCCGTGGTGACCTTCTCGGCCCCGTAGATCTGCTCCTCGGCAATCCGGCCACCGAACAGACTGGAAATCCGGCTTTCCAGCTGCTGCTTGCTCTGGCTGTACTGATCCTCTTCCGGGAGGAACATGGTGACACCCAGGGCGCGACCTCGCGGAATGATGGAAACCTTGTAAACCGGGTCATGATCCGGCACCAGACGACCCACGATGGCATGCCCGGCCTCGTGATAGGCCGTCATGCGCTTGTCGTCCTCGCTCATGACCATGGAGCGGCGCTCCGCACCCATCATGATCTTGTCCTTGGCCTTCTCCAAGTGCTCCATGCTGACGTACTTGTCATTGGCACGGGCCGCAAACAGGGCCGCCTCGTTCACCAGGTTGGCCAGATCGGCACCGGAAAAGCCGGGCGTACCGCGGGCAATCAGATCCGGACGAATGCTGTCATCCACCGGCACCTTGCGCAGATGAACCTTGAGAATCTGTTCCCGGCCACGCACGTCGGGCAGCCCCACCACCACCTGGCGGTCGAAACGACCGGGCCGCAACAGCGCCGGATCCAGAACATCCGGGCGGTTGGTGGCGGCAATGACGATGACGCCCTCATGGCCTTCGAAACCATCCATCTCCACCAGCATCTGGTTCAGGGTCTGCTCGCGCTCGTCATGACCACCGCCAAGCCCGGCGCCCCGGTGACGACCCACGGCATCCAGCTCGTCAATGAAGATGATGCAGGGTGCGTGCTTCTTCGCCTGCTCGAACATGTCACGTACGCGTGAGGCGCCCACGCCCACGAACATCTCCACGAAATCGGAACCGGAAATGGTGAAGAACGGCACCCCTGCTTCACCGGCAATAGCGCGCGCCAGCAGGGTCTTGCCCGTCCCCGGCGGTCCCACCATGAGCACACCCTTGGGAATCTTGCCGCCCAGACGCTGGAACCTGGACGGATCCTTGAGAAAGTCCACCAGCTCGGTGACTTCTTCCTTGGCTTCGTCGCAGCCGGCCACATCCGTGAAGCGCACATTCACCTGCTCATCACTGAGCATGCGTGCCTTGCTCTTGCCGAAGGACATGGCGCCCTTGCCACCGGCACCACCCCCCTGCATCTGCCGCATGAAGTAAATCCAGACCGCGATCAGCAGCAACAGAGGGGTCCAGGAGATGAAGATCTGCCCCAGCATGGAGCCGCGATCTTCTTCCTTGGCGACAATTTCCACCCGATTGTCTTCCAGCTCACCGATAAGGGCGGTGTTGTCGGTCTCGGGGTTGACGACCTCGAATCGCTCACCGCCACGGCGGGTGCCATGGATCTTGCGTCCCTGCAGCACGACTTCATCCACGCTGCCGCCCCGGACTTCCCGCAGGAACTCCGAATAGGTGAGTTCCTCACGCGGCTGCTCACCCGGCCCCATGGTGTTGAACACCGTCAGCAGGACGAAGGCGATGATGATCCAGATGATCAGGTTCTTGGCCAGTTCGCTCAAGATTGACTCCACGCGCCGGTGGCGCATTCAGCTATTTGATTCGTATCGACTTTCCCGATTTTCCCGACCATGGAAAGCCACAACATTAGACACTACACCACCCGGTAGTTCCGGGCCAACAGATAGACCTCGGAGGACCGGCCCCGGGAGGCCCTGGGCTTGCGCACCTGAACCTTGGCGAAATGCTTTCGCAGATCAGCCAGATAGGCGTCGAAACCCTCGCCATGAAAGGCCTTGACCAGTAAATCCCCACCTGGCGACAGCACCTGTCGGCAAAGATCCAGAGCCAGCTCCACCAGGTACATGGCGGCCGGCTGATCCACGGCCTTCATACCACTCATGTTGGGGGCCATATCCGATAACACAAGGTCCACCCGCTGATCCCCGATGAGGGCCAGCAATTCGTCCAGGACCGACTGCTCGGTAAAATCCCCCTGGATGAAATCCACACCGGGAATACCGGCCATTTCCAGGCGATCCAGGGCAATGATCCTGGCCTTGCCCCGCAAGCGGTCGGCTGCATACTGACTCCAGCCACCGGGTGCCGCACCGAGATCCACGATGGTCATGCCCGGCCGAAGAAGCCGATCCTTGCGGTCAATTTCCTCCAGCTTGAACACCGCCCGTGAACGCCACCCCTCACTGCGGGCACGCTGCACGTGCTGATCGGAGTGATGTTCACGCAGCCAGCGGTGGCTGCTGCCCTTACGCCCCATGCAGGCCTCCCCGGCTCCGCTGATCCCGGTGGGTTTGCCAAAGCCGGTCTCCGGCCTCAGAATAGCGTTTCATATCGGCAACAGGAGTGATCTGAATACCGTGAGCAAGCCCCCGAAAGCCCTCAATGAAGCGCAGCGGAAGCACCTCAAGCGTCTCGCCCACCACCGCCGCCCCATCGTTCAGACGGGTGCCAATGGCCTGACCGACGCGGTCATGGTGGAAATCGAGCGGGGTCTCAATGACCACGAACTGATCAAGGTTCGGCTGGTCGCCAATGACCGGGAAGAGCGCGGTGCCATGATCGCCGAGATCTGCGAGCGCACGAGCGCCACTCTGGTTCAGCGAATTGGCCATGTGGCCGTGCTCTACCTGCCCCACCCGAAAAAGCCGGTGATTGAGCTGCCAGGCGCGCCGGCAGCCCGCAAGACCGCTCACTCGTAACGCACCTCGACGATTTCGTAGCGGCGCACACCGCCCGGCGTCTGAACTTCGCACTCATCGCCCTCTTCCTTTCCGATCAGGGCGCGGGCGATGGGTGAATTCACGGATAGCCGACCCTGCTTGATGTCCGCCTCATCCTCGCCAACGATCTGGTAGGTCGCCTCACTGTCCGAGACTTCATCATAGACATCAACGGTGGCGCCGAAAATGACCTTGCCACCGGCGTCCACCTTGGTCACATCGATGATCTCGGCGGTGGACAGCTTGGATTCGATATCCTTGATGCGGGCTTCGATCAGGCCCTGCTCTTCACGGGCAGCATGATATTCCGCATTTTCTTTCAGATCACCATGTTCACGGGCGTCGGCGATGGCCTGAACCACACGCGGGCGATCCTCGGTCTTGAGTTTTTTCAGCTCCGCCTTGAGGCTGTCAGCGCCTCTGGCCGTCAACGGCGTTCTTTTCATGTCTCGTACTCCTGATGCAGATCCTGCAGGCGATTCACGGCCGCGACATCGATGTGGTCCATGGCCAGACACGTCGCCCGGCCGGCGGCAATGGTGGTGTAGTACGCCACCTTGTGATGCACGGCCTCACTGCGGATGGAATGGGATTCCCGAATGGCCTTCTTGCCTTCGGTGGTATTCACGATGAGCGTTACCTCATCGTTCTTGATCATGTCCACGATATGCGGGCGGCCTTCCCGCACCTTGTTGACCGGCTTCACGGCCAGACCGGCCTCGGCCAGAGCCCTGGCGGTGCCATGGGTGGCAATCAGCTCGAAGCCGCGCTCAAGCAGCAGCCTTCCAAGCTCGATGGCCGCGGGTTTGTCCTGGTCCCGCACGCTGATGAAGGCCTGGCCACCACAGGGCAGTGCCATGCCGGAGCCCAGCTGTGCCTTGGCGTAGGCCTCCCCGAAGGTGCGGCCAACGCCCATCACCTCACCGGTGGATTTCATCTCGGGCCCCAGGATGGGATCCGCGCCCGGGAACTTGGCGAAGGGAAAGACCGACTCCTTCACAGCATAGTATTTCGGCAGACGCTCTTCCGTCACCCCCTGGCTGGCCAGGCTCTTGCCGGCCATGGCCAGGGCCGCAATCTTGGCCAACGGCAGCCCGGTGGCCTTGGACACAAAGGGCACGGTGCGCGACGCACGCGGATTGACTTCCAGCAGGAAGATTTCCTCGCCCCGGACGGCAAACTGGGCGTTCATCAGGCCCACCACATGCAGCTCGCGAGCCAGTTGCGCCATCTGCTGGCGAATTTCCTGCTGTACGCCTTCCGGCAGGCTATTGGGGGGCAGCGAGCAACCGGAGTCACCGGAATGCACACCAGCCTGCTCCACATGCTCCATCACCCCGCCAATAACCACCGTCTCGCCATCTGACACGGCGTCCACGTCCACTTCCACGGCCTCTTCCAGGAAGCGGTCCAGCAGAACCGGTGAGTCATTGGAGACACGCACGGCGTTTTCCATGTACTCCACCAGGTCATCCTCGTTGAAGACCACTTCCATGGCCCGGCCGCCCAGCACATAGGAGGGGCGAACCACCAGGGGATAACCGATCTCGTTGGCCAGGCGAATGGCGTCGCCCGCCGTCCTCGCGGTGCGATTGGGCGGCTGCTTGAGCCCCAGACGGTTGATCAGCTGCTGGAAGCGCTCGCGGTCTTCAGCCAGGTCAATGGAATCAGGCGTGGTACCGATGATGGGCACGCCGGCCGCCTCCAGGTCACGGGCCAGCTTCAGCGGTGTCTGCCCGCCGAACTGGACGATCACCCCTTCCGGTTTTTCGGTTTCAACGATCTCGAGCACGTCTTCCAGAGTCAACGGTTCGAAATAGAGCCGGTCGGAGGTGTCGTAGTCGGTGGAAACCGTCTCGGGGTTGCAGTTGACCATGATGGTCTCGAACCCGTCCTCGCGCAGGGACAGGGCCGCATGCACACAGCAGTAATCGAACTCGATGCCCTGGCCGATGCGATTGGGGCCACCGCCCAGAATCATGATCTTGCGACGCTCACTGGGCCGGGATTCGCATTCTTCGTCATAGCTGGAATACATGTAGGCCGTGGTGGCTTCGAACTCCGCGGCACAGGAATCCACCCGCTTGTAGACGGGCCGGACCCCCAGCTCCCGCCGTCGCGCACGTACCGCACCCTCCTCGCAACCGAGCAATTGGGCCATGCGGCTGTCCGAGAAGCCCTTGCGCTTGAGGCGGCGCAGATGACCAGCGTCCAGGGAGGCCAGGGCATGCCCTTTCAGATCGGCCTCGTCACGCACCAGATCCTCGATCTGCACAAGGAACCAGGGGTCGATACCGGTGAGCTGGTAGATCTCATCAACGCCCAGGCCCACGCGAAAGGCATCACCCAGGTACCAGAGGCGGTCCGGCCCGGGGTTTCGAAGTTCCTGGCGCAGATGATCCAGCGCCTCTTCACCGTCACCGTTGAGTTTCTCGTTCAGGCCATCGCTGTCGATCTCCAGACTGCGCAGGGCTTTCTGGAAGGATTCCTGAAAATTGCGGCCCACGGCCATGGCTTCGCCCACCGATTTCATCTGGGTGGTCAGCCTCGGCTTGGTCTGGGGGAACTTCTCGAAGGTGAACCGGGGCAGCTTGGTGACCACATAATCGATGCTGGGCTCGAAGGAAGCCGGGGTCACGCCACCGGTGATCTCATTCTGCAATTCATCCAGCGTGTAGCCCACCGCCAGCTTGGCAGCCACCTTGGCGATCGGGAAACCAGTGGCCTTGGATGCCAGAGCCGATGAACGGGAGACTCGCGGGTTCATCTCGATGATGACAAGACGCCCGTCATCCGGGTTGACCGCAAACTGGACATTGGAGCCACCGGTCTCCACGCCGATCTTGCGCAGGACGCGGATCGAAGCGTCACGCATGATCTGATATTCCTTGTCCGTCAGCGTCTGGGCCGGCGCCACGGTGGCGGAATCGCCCGTGTGAACCCCCATGGCATCGATGTTCTCGATGGAACAGACAATGATGCAGTTGTCCGCCTTGTCCCGGACCACTTCCATCTCGAATTCCTTCCACCCCAGGACCGACTCCTCGATCTGCACTTCATTGGTGGGCGAAAGATCCAGACCCCGCTCGCAGATCTCCTCGAATTCTTCCCGGTTGTAGGCGATACCCCCGCCACTGCCGCCCATGGTGAAGGATGGCCGGATGATGGCCGGAAAGCCGATGGCTTCCTGGGCCGTGCGCGCTTCGTCCATGTTGTGGGCCAGCATGGCGCGTGGCGATTCCAGACCGATTTCGTCCATGGCCTTGCGAAAACGATCCCGATCCTCGGCCATGTCGATGGCATCCCGACTGGCGCCGATCATCTCCACGCCGAAACGCTCCAGAATGCCTTCCCGGTAAAGATCCAGGGCACAGTTGAGCGCTGTCTGCCCGCCCATGGTGGGCAGAATGGCGTCCGGCCGTTCCTTCTCGATGATGCCGGCCACCGTCTGCCACTGGATGGGCTCGATGTAGATGGAATCGGCCATCTCCGGGTCGGTCATGATGGTGGCCGGATTGGAATTCACCAGGATGACGCGGAAGCCTTCCTCCCGAAGGGCCTTGCAGGCCTGGGCCCCGGAATAGTCAAATTCACAGGCCTGACCGATGACGATGGGGCCGGCCCCGATGATGAGAATGGAGTTTATGTCGGTTCTTTTAGGCATCTCGCACTCGCGCTGTCTGCGGCTGGCCGCCGTAGCAGGAATCGGTCATTGGCTGAATCGGCTTGCCGGGCTCAGGCACTGGCCCGGTCACGCTGGCGTTCGGCCATCAAGGCCGTGAAGCGTTCGAACAGGGGTTTGGCGTCATGCGGCCCCGGGCTGGCCTCCGGATGACCCTGGAAGCTGAAGGCCGGCGCCTCGCGATGTTCAATCCCCTGCAGGGTCTTGTCGAACAGGGAACGGTGGGTGGCTCGCAGAGTCTCCGGCAGACTGTCTTCATCAATGGCGAAGCCATGGTTCTGACTGGTGATCAGCACCTGCCCCGAATCCAGATCAATGACCGGATGGTTGGCCCCGTGGTGGCCAAACTTCATCTTCACGGAGCGAGCCCCGCCGGCCAGACCCAGGAGCTGATGCCCCAGGCAGATGCCGAACAGGGGCAGTCGTTCTTCCAGCAGGCGGCGCGTGGCATTGATGGCATAGTCGCAGGGCTCGGGATCGCCCGGGCCGTTGGAGAGGAAAACACCGTCCGGCGCCATGGCCAGAACCTCGTCGACCGGAGTCTGCGCCGGCACCACCGTGACGCGGCAGCCGGCATCCACCAGCAGGCGCAGGATGTTGCGCTTGACGCCGAAATCGTAGGCCACCACATGAAAGCGTGCCTCGGGCGCCTCCCGAAACTGATTGCCCTCCAGCTGCCAGCTGCCTTCCGTCCATTCATAGGCCTGCCGGGCGGTCACTTCCCGAGCCAGATCCATACCCTTCAGGCCCGGGAATTTCCGGGCCTCGGCGACGGCCGCTTCCGCATCCATCTCGGTGCTGATACAACCCGCCTGGGCGCCCTGGTCACGAATGAGGCGGGTCAGCTTGCGGGTATCGATACCGGCAATGGCCACGGTCCCCTCGCTGGCCAGGTAGTCACCCAGAGACTGGCTGGAACGCCAGCTGCTTGCCCGCAGTGGAAGATCGCGAATGATGAGACCAGCCGCCTGGACGCGATCAGACTCCTGATCCTGGTCATTGGCACCCACATTGCCAATATGCGGATAGGTCAGCGTCACCAGCTGGCGGGCATAGGAGGGATCCGTCAGAATCTCCTGGTAGCCGGTCATGGCGGTGTTGAAGACCACTTCCCCCACCGTGGTGCCTCCGGCTCCCACGGTTTCACCGTGAAACACCGTACCATCCGCCAATGCCAGCAATGCCTGCTTTCTCACACGCGCCTCCCGCAACGGCCGCTCCCGGCGGGGAGCGGATTCCGCATACACAAAGCGGGAAAGATTCGCCTGGAACCCTTCCCGCCTGTTCTGAATTCGTCTGGATGTCCTCGAAGCCGTGGCCCGGACCCTGGCTACGGAGCAAGGTGACACGCCCCCGAAACCGCGCCAATTCTACTTCAGAGCACCCACAGCTGTCCACGCGCAGCGCCCCGGACAGGGGCGAAAGCCGCCTCAGCCGCCGAGTACGTCACGCATATCGTAAAATCCCGCCGGCCGTCCCCTGAGCCAGCGGGCCGCGTTGAGTGCGCCTCGGGCGAAGGTGTCGCGACTGGAGGCACGATGGGTCAATTCGATGCGTTCACCCTGACCGGCCAGCAAAACCGTATGTTCGCCGGCAATATCCCCACCGCGAATGACGGAAAAACCGATGCTGCCCCGCTCTCTCGCACCGGTCTGTCCCTCACGGCCGAACACGCCGTCCTCGGGCAGGCTGACCCCGCGTGCCGCTGCCGCCACTTCCCCCAGACGAAGTGCCGTACCGGAGGGGGCATCCACCTTTTGCCCGTGATGGGCCTCGATGATCTCGATGTCGTAGTCGTCTCCCAGGGATCCCGCCGCACGGCGAACCAGATCGAGGAGCAGATTGACACCGAAACTGGTGTTGGGCGCCAGCAGCAGCGGAATATCGGCCGCCCTGGCACGCAGGGCATCAATCCCGTCCTGCCCCAGGCCGGTAGTGCCGACCAGAAGGGCAATACGGCGTTCCGCACAGTAGGCGGCCACATCGGCCGTACTGGCGGGTGTGGAGAAATCCAGCACCACATCGGCCTCGGACAGGGCCTCGTTGATGTCACTGGAGAACAAGCGATCCGGAAAACCGGGAACCGCCTCCCCCTCCGCCGCGCTGCCCTTGCGAACCAGGGCCCCGATCACCTCCAGATCATCGGCGTCGGCCGCAAGGCGGGCGATGGCACGCCCCATGCGCCCGGCCGCGCCTACCAGTGCCAGCTTGAGCATGAATGGCTCCTGTAAAGATTGGACGGCTTCCGGCCAGGCTGCAATCAGCCCAGATTCTCGAAAAAGCGCTTGACACCATCCAGCCAGGAAGACGAGCGCGGGCTGTGGCGCTTGCCCCCCTTGTTCAGGCTGGCCTCAAACTGCTCGAGGATTTCTTTTTGTTCCCTGGTGAGGTTGACCGGTGTTTCCACGGTAACCCGGCAAAGCAGGTCACCACGAGAACCACCACGCACCGGTTTGACACCCTTGCCACGCAGACGGAACAGCTTTCCGCTCTGGGTTTCGGGCGGAATTTTCAACGCCACACGGCCATCCAGGGTAGGCACCTCCACCTGCCCCCCAAGGACGGCAGCGGCGAAGTTGATGGGCACCTCGCAGATCAGGTCATTGGCGTCACGAGTGAAGATGGGATGGGGACGGACTTCCACCTCCACGTAGAGATCACCCGGAGGCCCACCATTTTCGCCGGGCTCGCCCTCGCCGCTAAGGCGAATGCGGTCACCGTCATCCACTCCTTCCGGGATACGAACGGAGAGTGTTTTCTCTTCCCGCACGCGGCCGCGGCCACCACAGGCCCGGCAGGGATCCTTGATCACCTGCCCGCTGCCGCCACAGGCCGGGCAGGTCTGCTGCACGGAGAAAAAACCCTGCTGCATTCGCACCTGGCCGACCCCACCGCAGGTGTCACAGCCCTCAGGCTGGCTGCCCCGGGCCGCACCACTGCCATCACACTCACCGCATTCGCGGCTGGATGGCACCTTGATCTGCACCGTGTCGCCCTGCACGGCCTGTTCCAGATCGATCTTCAGACGATAACGCAGGTCGGCACCCCGGAAGACGCGACGGCCACCGCGGCGGCCACCTCCTCCCCCGAAAATATCGCCGAATACGTCACCGAAGATATCGGAAAAGGCCTCGGCACCCCCGAAACCGCCTCGCGGGCCACCGCCACCAAAACCGGCCTCGGTACCAGCGTGGCCGAACTGATCGTAGGCTGCCCGTTTCTGGGGGTCTGAAAGCGCCTCGTAGGCCTCCTTGACTTCCTTGAAGCGAGCCTCGGCCTCGGCATCATCGGGATTGCGGTCCGGGTGATATTTCATGGCAAGCCGCCGGTAGGCCTTCTTGATATCGGCCTCCGAGGCGCCTTTTTCCACACCCAGTACTTCGTAGTAATCCCGCTTCGACATGCTCTTCCCCGTTATCTGTTCATTCATGCGCCCGACCTGCTGCAATCAGCAATCCGGACGCAACGGCGGGGGCATCACGATGGCCATCGGCCCGTGACGCCCCCGCCGACCTGACAGGATGCGCCTTACTTGCGGTTTTCCTTCACTTCCTCGAATTCCGCATCCACCACATCGTCCTTGCCGTCATCGGAGGTCGACTCGCCACCCTCGGCCTCTGCAGCCGCTTCACCGGCTTCCGCCTGCTCGGCGTAGGCCTTCTGGGCCAGCTTGCCAGCGGCTTCGGTCAGTGCCTCGGTCTTGCTCTTGATGGCTTCCGCGTCGTCGCCCTTCATGGCTTCCTCAAGCTCGCTGATGGCGGACTCGATGGCTTCCTTCTCGCCGTCCTCGGCCTTGTCACCATGCTCTTCCAGAGACTTGCGGCTGGCATGGATCAGGCCGTCGGCCTGGTTACGCACGTCCACCAGTTCCTTGAAGCGCTTGTCTTCCTCGGCATGGGCCTCGGCATCACGAATGCGTTCTTCGATCTCATCCTCGGACAGACCGCCGGAGGACTTGATCTCGATACCCTGCTCCTTGCCGGTGGCCTTGTCCTTGGCGGACACGTGCAGGATACCGTTGGCATCGATGTCGAAAGTCACCTCGATCTGCGGCACACCACGCGGGGCCGGCGGGATATCGGTCAGGTCGAAACGACCCAGGGACTTGTTCTGGGCCGCCTGCTCGCGCTCACCCTGCAAGACGTGCACGGTGACCGCGCCCTGGTTGTCCTCGGCCGTCGAGAAGGTCTGATTGGCCTTGGTCGGAATCGTGGTGTTCTTCTCGATCAGCTTGGTCATCACACCGCCCAGGGTCTCGATCCCCAGGGACAGCGGGGTAACGTCCAGCAACAGCACGTCCTTGACGTCACCGCCCAGCACACCACCCTGAATGGCCGCACCCACGGCAACCGCCTCATCGGGATTCACATCCTTGCGCGGATCCTTGCCGAAGAAGGTCTTCACCGCCTCCTGGACCTTGGGCATGCGGGTCTGACCACCCACCAGGATCACGTCGTCCACGTCACCCACGGACAGGCCGGCGTCCTTGATGGCGGTCTTGCAGGGCTCGATTGTGCGCTTGACCAGATCTTCCACCAGCGATTCCAGCTTGGCCCGGGTGATCTTGATGCTCAGGTGCTTCGGGCCGCTGGCATCGGCGGTAATGTAGGGCAGGTTCACCTCGGTCTGCTGGCTGGAGGAAAGCTCGATCTTGGCCTTCTCGGCGGCTTCCTTCAGGCGTTGCATGGCCAGCGGATCCTTGCGGATATCCACACCCTGCTCTTTCTTGAATTCAGCGGCCAGGTAATCGATGACAGCCTTGTCGAAGTCTTCACCACCGAGGAAGGTATCACCGTTGGTGGACAGCACCTCGAACTGGTGCTCACCGTCCACCTCGGCGATCTCGATGATGGAAATATCGAAGGTACCGCCACCCAGGTCGTACACGGCCACCTTGCGGTCGCCGCGCTTCTTGTCCAGGCCATAGGCCAGCGCCGCCGCGGTGGGCTCGTTGATGATGCGCTTGACCTCAAGGCCGGCAATGCGGCCGGCATCCTTGGTGGCCTGACGCTGGGAGTCGTTGAAATAGGCCGGCACGGTGATCACCGCTTCGGTGACCTTCTCACCCAGGTAATCTTCCGCCGTCTGCTTCATCTTCTTCAGCACGCGGGCGGAAACCTCCGGCGGCGCCATCTTCTTGCCCTGGGCCTCGACCCAGGCATCACCGTTGTCGGCCTTGACGATGCTGTAGGGCACCATGTCGATGTCCTTCTGCACCACGGCATCATCGAAACGACGGCCGATCAGGCGCTTGACCGCGAACAGGGTGTTCTGGGGGTTGGTGACCGCCTGACGCTTGGCGGATTGCCCCACCAACTCTTCGCCTTCCTTGGTGAAGGCAACGATGGACGGCGTGGTGCGATCACCCTCGCTGTTTTCGATGACCTTGGTCTCACCCCCCTCCATGATGGCCACGCAGGAGTTCGTGGTACCCAGGTCAATACCGATGATCTTGGACATGATTGTTGCTCCAGATAGTGCGTTATTTCAAAAAATCGGATAAACCGGAATTCTCTGATTGCCTAGATGGGGACGCGGCGGCGTTATTCAAGCATCGTCACCGCTGTCGGCATCATCCGCGCCGCCGTCAGGGGCCCGGGCCACGACCACTCGCGCCGGACGCAGCAGGCGCCCCTTGAGCAGATAGCCCTTCTGGATCACGAACATCACCGTGTCCGGATCGTGATCGCTGCTCTCCTGAAGGGTCATGGCTTCATGGAATTCGGGGTTGAAGCGCTCGCCTTCCGGGTTGATTTCGGCAATGCCCGCCCGCTCCATGACACCGGCCAGCTGGCGAAGGGTCATTTCCTTGCCCTCCCTGAGCTGATCCAGACTGGGGTTCTCGCCACCCACCGCCTGCAGGCCCATCTCCAGGCTGTCCTTGACCTCCAGCAACTCGCCGGCCAGCTTTTCGACGGAAAACTTCTGGGCGTTCTCCACGTCACGGCGGGCCCGCTTGCGTACGTTCTCCAGTTCGGCCATGGCCCGCAGGCGCTCACTCCGGGCCTCCTCAAGCTCGGCCTGAAGTTGCTCGATACGGGCTTCCGGGCTTTCGGCAACCGCCTCGGCATCGGATTCGGGATTCTGCTCCGCTTCGGCCTGCTCGGCGCCCTCCAGCTCTTCCGGTGCCTTGGGCTGTTCCTGTGACATTCTGCTAACCCCTTGATCAAAAAAGGATAACGGCCCGGGTTTTGCTCGGGCCACTGATACGCTGACTGAAATCTGGGACCTACTGGCGGGAATTCAAGGCATGGCCCAGCAATCGGGCGGTCATGTCCACAATGGGAATGACCCGCTCGTAGGCCATGCGGGTGGGACCGATCACACCGAGGACCCCCACCACCTCGTCGTCGGCGGAATACGGTGCCGTCACCACACTGCACTCATCCAGCACCTTGTAGCCGGATTCCTCTCCGATGAAGATCTGCACGCCTTCCGCGGCCACGGCCTTGTCCAGCAGATGCAGAATGTCGCGCTTCTGATTGAAGGCCTCGAACAGGCGGCGCAGCTTCTCCACATCCGACAATTCATCGAACTCCATCAGATTGGTCTCGCCGGCAATGACATAGCCGCTTTCCACATTGCGGTCGCTGTCAAAGACCTGGTCGGCCATCTGGATGGCGGTGAGCATGAGCTCATTCATGCTCTGGCGCGCCTCGCGCATCTCGGCCAGCAAGGCCTCCCGCACCTGGGTCAGGTCCTTGCCGGCAAAATGGGCGTTGAGATAATTGGCCGCCTTGTGCAGCTGCTCCCGGTCATAGCCACGCTCCAGGCGCAGCACCCGGTTCTGCACATCCTGGTCACTGAAAACCACCACGGCCAGTACACGCCGGTCGGACAGGGGCAGGAACTCGATCTGCTTCCAGGTGGCCCGCTCACGGCGCGGCAGTGTCACCACGCCGGCCAGGCGCGTCACCCCTGACAGCAGGGTGCTGGCCGATCCCAGCAGGGCCTGGAAGTCACCCTCATCATTGCGCAGCCCCAGCTCCAGGCGGCTCACCTCGCGCCGATTGAGCTTCTTCACCGTCAGCAGGGTATCAACGAAGAAACGATAGCCCTTGACGGTGGGCACCCGGCCGGCTGAGGTATGTGGAGACTGGACGAACCCCAGCTCTTCCAGGTCCGCCATCACATTGCGGATACTTGCCGGACTCAGTTCCAGGCCGGACTGGCGGGACAGTGCCCTGGAACCCACCGGATGGCCCTCGCGAATATAGCGTTCCACCAGGGTCTTCAGCAGATACTGGGCCCGGTCATTGAGTGGATTATCGCTGCGATTCACGGTGATCATGGCTCTCTGGAGCGAGATGGAATCCGGGAACCTGGCACTCGATCCATCAGAGTGCCAGACTGGCGGAAAACTAGCAGCGCCGTCACAATACTGTCAAGCAATGAAGCTCTGAAAACCATCCTTCAGACAGGAACTTGGACAAGCAGAATGAGCAAAGCATTCCAACGTATCGGCCTGATCGCAAAGGACGGCGACGAACGGGTGGCCACCGTCCTGCACGCCCTGGTGGCCCTGCTGGACCGTCGCGGCCTGAATCATGTGCTGGATCAGCGCACCGCCGCCGCGCTCCCGGACTGGCCCCACAAGGCCGAGGACGCCGAAACCCTAGCCGGGGACGTGGATCTCATCATCGCCGTTGGCGGTGACGGCACCCTGCTCAACACCGCGCGCGTCCTGGCCGCTCGCCCTGTGCCGCTGGTGGGCATCAACCTGGGGCGCCTGGGTTTTCTGACCGACATCGTGGCCAGTCGTGCCGCGGATGATGTGGCCGCCATTCTCGACGGCCGCTTTACCCGCGACATGCGCCACATGCTGTCCGCCCGCATCGAGCGCGAGGGCAGAGAAGCCGAGGCGGATCTGGCCCTGAACGATGTGGTTATCCAGAAGGCGGATGGCGGGCGCATGATCGAGTTCGAGACCTGGGTGGATGACACCTTCGTCTCCCTGCACCGCGCCGATGGCATGATCGCGGCCACGGCCACCGGCTCCACCGCCTATGCCCTCTCGGGCGGTGGCCCCATCCTGCACCCGGACGTGGATGCCCTCGCCCTCGTGCCCATTTGCCCCCACACCCTCAGTGACCGGCCGCTGGTCGTCCCGGGCAACAGCCGCCTGAGGTTCGTCCTCCGAGGTGACGAACGCACCCGGGCCCAGCTCAACTGGGACGGGCAGAAAACCCATGAACTGATCGCGGGAGACCGGGTGGAGCTGCAACGCTCGAAAGAGAAAACCACCCTGCTCCACCCCCCCGGATACGACTACTTTGCCCTGCTTCGTTCCAAACTCCACTGGGGCCGCGCCCAGGAAGAACAGGTGCCGCGTTGACCGCCGCCACATCATGGTATTTGATGCCTGATCTGCTATTCTCTCAGGCAGAGTGGAATACTGTATAAAACAACAGGGAGCGCACCCCTCGCCATGCTGACGCATCTGCGCATCAAGGACTTTGCCCTGATCGACGAACTGGATCTGGAGCTGACCGGTGGCCTGAACGTCCTCACTGGTGAAACCGGGGCCGGCAAATCCATTCTGGTGGACGCCATCGGCCTGGTACTGGGTGACCGGGCCGATGCAGCCGTGGTGCGCCACGGCCACCAGCGCGCCGAGATCAGCGTGGAGTTCGACCTGGGCCATGACCCGGACACCCTGGCCTGGCTCGAAGAACAGGAACTGGATGACGAAGCGCACTGCCTGCTGCGCCGCACCATCAACAGCCAGGGACGCTCCCGCGCCTACGTGAATGGCCACAAGGTACCCGTCCAGCAGCTTCGGCGACTGGGCGAGCGCCTCATGGACATCCATGGCCAGCACGAACACCAGTCACTGCTCAAGCCCAGAACCCAGCTCTCCCTGATCGACCAATACGGGGACCATGCGCAGGAGCTGGCGGCCGTGCGTGAAAGCTGGCGCGCCTGGAAAGACGCGGGCGAAAGACTGGCCGAGCTGGAAGAAGCCGCCGGGGGCGGCGCCGAAGGCGCCGAATTCCTGCGTCACCAGGTGCGGGAACTGGAAGCCCTGGAGCTGGCACCGGGTGAAATCGAGGCGCTGGAATCCGAGCACGACCGCCTGCGCCATGGCGGGCGTCTGCTGGAAGAAGGCCAGCAGGCTCTGTCCCTGGCCTATGACGGTGAGGAAGGTTCGGCCTCGGATCTGCTCAGCCAGGCCCTGCATCGCGTAGAGTCCCTGGTGGCACTCGACGCCAGGCTGGAACCCATTCGCAGCACCCTGGAGCAGGCCGGCATCAATCTGGAAGAAGCCGGGGAAGATCTGCGGCGGTACCTGAGTGACCTGGATCTGGATCCGGCCCGACTCAACTGGGTGGCCGACCGCATCGGCACGGCACATGAACTCGCTCGCAAACATCGGGTGGAACCGCAGGCCCTGGTGGACACACTGGAGTCCATGCGGGAACGCCTCGACGCCATCGAGCATGCCGGCGAGCGCCTGGCCGAAGCGCGCCAGACCGTCGAGGACTGCCGTTCCCGCTGGCAAACGGCAGCCGATGCCCTGCATGCCAAACGCAAGGCGACGGCAAATACCCTGTCAGAGAAGGTGACCGAGGTCATGCAGGGGCTGGGCCTGTCCGGCGGCCAACTGGCCATTCAGGTCACACAGGACGCCGAGGCGCCTCGCGCCAATGGAGCGGATGCGGTCGTATTCGAAGTGTCCATGAATGCCGGCCAGCCCCTGAGAAGCCTGGCACGGGTCGCCTCGGGCGGTGAGCTGTCACGCATCGGACTGGCCATTCAGGTGGTGGCCGCCCGCCGGGCAAGTATTCCGGCCATGATCTTCGATGAAGTGGATGCCGGCATCGGCGGGGGTGTAGCGGAAATTGTCGGCCGAGAACTGCGCCGACTGGGGGAGCGCTGTCAGGTGCTTTGCGTGACTCACCTCGCCCAGGTGGCCTCACAGGGCCACCATCACTTCCGCATTGCCAAGAACACCCGGCAGGGAGAAACCTTCACCCGGGTGACGCCGCTGAAGGACACCGAACGCGTGGAGGAGCTGGCGCGCATGCTGGGCGGCACCGAGATCACCGAAACCAGCCGCGATCACGCCCGGGAAATGATGGAAAAGGCCGGTTGAAGCGAAAGCGGACGGACGTCAGCTTTCCTCGTCGGCCTTTCCCTGACAATCCGGGCAGATACCGTAGATGTAGAGCGAGTGATCGGTCATGCGAAAACCGCGGCTCTCGGCAATATGGATCTGCCGCTCCTCGATGACCTCGTCCACGAACTCTTCCACCCGGCCGCACTTGGCACACAGCAGGTGATCGTGGTGCTCCCCCTCGTCCAGCTCGAAAACGGACTGGCCTCCCTCGAAATGGTGGCGGGTAACCAGACCGGCCTCCTCGAACTGGGTCAGCACCCGATAGACGGTCGCCAGACCAATATCCTCACCCGCCTCGATCAGCACCTTGTAGAGGTCCTCGGCGCTGAGATGGCGGTTCTCGGTGGTGGCCAGCGTTTCCAGGATCTTCATCCGGGGAACGGTGACCTTGAGACCGGCCTTGCGCAGATCCTGAGTTTCCATTGAACCTCCACTAGTCACAAAGGGTCGGATTACCGTATTATCACGCATCCTCCACCGCTTTAGAAAGTCGTGAAGCAAGCTATGCGCAAAACAGCCCTCAAGCTACTGACCATCGCCCTGTTCGCCCTGATGTCCGCCTGCGTCTATCGGCAGGACATTCCCCAGGGCAATCTGCTGGACGACGAAGACATCGAACAGGTAGAAGTCGGCATGACCCAATCGCAGGTCCGCTTCCTGCTGGGCTCACCGATGATGGACGCACCCTTTCACGCCGATCGCTGGCTGTACCACTACTACCTCGACAGCCAGCGGGAACACCGCAACCGGAATCGCTTCCTCAGTATCCAGTTCGACGAACAGGGCCGGGTCAGCCATATTGATTTCGACCCCAACGGGCGTCGCAATGGTGACAGCGGGCGTCGCAACAGCGACGGCTGATCGCGGCAGCTTACCGGGCCAACAGCCGCGCACACGGGTCTCCGGCCGCGGCTAGTCGCCCTTCCTCATGGTTCGCCCCTGACGGGCCTTGCGACGGCGCGCTTCCCTGGGATCCGCTTTGAGCGGGCGATAGATTTCCACTCGGTCCCCGGGTGAAAGGCACGTGTCGAGCCTGGCCAGCTTGCCGAACACCCCCACCCGATTCTCCTTCAGGTCAATCTCGGGAAACCGCTCCAGGATGCCCGAGGCATGGATGGCGGCCTCGATGGTGGATTCGAAGGGAACGTCCACGGTGAGTATTTCCTGACGGTCCGGACGGGCAAAGGCGACCTCGACGGTCATGGAGCCTCCCCCCTGGCCGTCAGCCCGAGCCATGGACATCATTGGCTCGCCGGACGAAGGCATCCACGAGGGAATTACTGATCTGGTAGAAGATGGGGCCGAGGACGGCGTCCAGTACGCTGTGGGAGATGTCGAAACGCATGTCCAGCTTGACCTTGCTGGCATCCTCTCGCAGGGGCTCGAAACGCCACTCCCCTTCCAGGTGCCGGAAAGGGCCATCCACGAGTTGGATGTCAATCAGGCGCCCCGGCTCCATTGTGTTACGCGTGGTGAACGATTTGCGCAGCCCCCCCTTGGCCAGGGTCAGGCTGGCCGTCACCTCCGTTTCCTCACGTGACAGTACCCGCGCTTCCCGACACCAGGGCAGGAAGCGCGGATAGGATTCGATGTCATTCACCAGGTCATACATGGCCTGGGCAGAGAACGGCACCAGCGCCTCACGCTTGACGGTACGCACGCCGTACTCAGCCTCTCAGCCCGGCCACCACCAGCGTCTCAGCCGGCATCCCTGATACGGCTTCCGGATCCTCCACCGAGCGATCAAAAACACCCAGGGCGTGCAGGAAAGCCAGCACCACGGCCAGCGGGGCCACGAAACGGATGAAGAACAACCAGAGCTTGTACCGTACGCCGGCACCCATGCCCAGCTCTTCCGAAGTCGAGGCCCGGGACATCACCCAGCCCGCGAACACCGCGATCAGGAAACCTCCCAGTGGCAACAGGATGTTGTCAGCCAGCATCTCCACGTTGTCGAAGACCGTTCCGGCCAGGAAGGTGATTTCGGACCACAGGTTGAAACTCAGTACGGTGCCAATCCCCATGAACCAGATGATGCCGCCCACGGCCATGGTGGCCGTGCTACGGGAAATACCCTTGCTTTCCACCACCCAGGCGACGGCCGGCTCCATGAGGCTGATGGACGACGTCCATGCCGCAAAGACCAGCAGCACGAAGAACAGCGTGCCGAAGAAAATACCGCCCGGCATCTGGCCAAAGGCGATCGGCAGGGAATGGAAAACCAGCCCCGGCCCGCTGTCCACGCCCACACCGAACGCGAAGACAATCGGGAAAATGGCGAGACCAGCCAGCAGTGCCACGACGGTATCCGCAGCAACCACGCTGAAGGCGGTGCGACCCACCGAGACATCCTCTGGCAGATAGGCCCCATAGGCCATGATGGCACCCATGCCGAGACTGAGGGTAAAGAAGGCCTGACCAATGGCAATGAGAATGGCATTGGCCGAAAGTTCACTGAAATCAGGCTTGAACAGATAACTGAAGCCCTGGGCAAAATCCGCCTGGAAGATGCCATAACCCACCATGGCCAGCAGCAGCACGAACAGCAGGGGCATCAGGAAGCGTACCAGCTGCTCCAGCCCTCGCTGCACACCGCGAGCCACCACGAAGACCGTCAGCCCCAGGAAGACGGTGTGCCAGAAAAGCATCCACTGCCAGCTTCCCGTGAAACGATCCCACAGCGCACCCGTGCCACCCGCATCAATGCCGCTGAAGGTGGCCTGGATCGAGAGACTGGTGTAGTGCAGCGAGGCCCCGGCGATCACACTATAGAAGGAAAGAATGAGAAAACCGGCCAGAACGCCCATCCAGCCCACGAGCTGCCAGTAGCGACTGCCCGATTCTTCCTCGGACAGAAGACGCATGGTGTTGATGGGGCTGCGCCGGCCACGACGCCCCAGCATGATTTCCGACATCATGATGGGAAGACCAATGGCCAGCACACAGATAAGATAGACGAGCACGAAAGCACCACCACCGTTCTCGCCGACAATGTAGGGAAAGCGCCAGATATTGCCCAGGCCCACAGCGGAGCCGGCGGCAGCGAGGATGAAGGCCAGGCGGGTGGACCAGAAGCCATGAAGCGACGTGCGTTTTTGCATCAGGCACTCCCTGAGTGTGCTGAGCCGATGTTAAAGACGAGGGAGAAATGTCGCAAAAATCTGCCGAATTCCATGCCTTCGGCGCGACAGTCAAAGCCCGGAATTCTGGTGCAAAATCGCTCTCGGCACAAGCACCCGGCTGGGAGGCGCCTTGCTTGACCCGTATAATGCCCCCAAGAAAGCAATGCATCGGCGCCCCCGATCGACCGGGCGCGATGGCTGACACTCCCCACTCAGGCATGCGAACTGACAGCAATGGCGGCAAAAAAGAAGAACAAGGACAAGACGCCCAGCAGCACAATCGCACTCAACCGCAAGGCCCGGCACGAGTACACCATCGAAGACCGGCTGGAAGCGGGCATGGTGCTGGAAGGCTGGGAGGTCAAGAGCATGCGGGCGGGGCGAGCCAGTCTGCAGGAAGCCTATTGCGTCCTTCGCAATGGGGAAGCCTGGCTGCTCGGTGCCAATTTCACGCCGGCACCCGGTACCTCCACCCATGTCAATCCCGACCCCCGCCGAACCCGCAAGCTCCTGCTGCATCAGCATGAGCTGAGCAAGCTGATCGGTCTCACCGAACAGCGTGGTTACACCCTCATTCCCCTGGCCATGTACTGGAAACGGGGCCGGGCCAAGCTGGAAATCGGTGTTGCCAAGGGCAAGAAAAAGCAGGACAAACGGGCCGACGAGAAGAAAAAGGACTGGCAGCGCCAAAAGGCCCGGATCCTGAAAAGCCAGAACATGTGAGCGCCTCGCCGCTCGCGTGAACCTTCCCTCTGGCTGACTGTCTCATTTCAGTGATAGGATGGAATAACTTAAGGGGGCGACCTGGCTTCGACGCAGGTGGCAAAACCTGAGGTGCATGCCGAGGTTCAGTCCAACCTCGTAAAACAGACTGACCTAAAGATAGTTGCCAACGACGACAACTACGCTCTGGCGGCCTAAAACGGCTACCAGCTTCTCACCGGGACTCGCCCATGGGTCCCGGAAAAGCCTTCGGGCTTGAGGAGTCACCCTACATGGGCTCGCGGTGATGGGCGTTCGGCCCTGATCCGTTAAAACCTTACCGGACTAGCCGGATGTGTTCCCTGCCTGACGGGAAGCAGACGGTGAAACTCAAAGTCAGGATAAGCATGTAGAGCCAAGGGCGGAGTGCCTGCGGACGGGGGTTCGATTCCCCCCGCCTCCACCAGCTTCCCCGAAAAGCCCGCTTCTGATCAGAAGCGGGCTTTTTTGTTTTCAGCCCCTCCACGACCTTCCTTCATTGAATCCAGAGTGCGAGCAAGGTGGCGAACAGGGCGAGCACGCCGATGGCGGCGATGCTGAGCAGGCTGCCGGCGCGGATGAGCTGGGTCACCCGGAGGCGGTTGCTGGCGAAGACGATGGCATTGGGGGGCGTGGCCGTGGGCAGCATGAAGGCGCAGGAGGCGGCCAGGGCCACGGGCATGGCGAGATACAGGGGATCAATGCCGGCGTTCAGGGCAATGGCAGTGGCCACGGGGATGAGTGTGGCCGCCGCTGCGGTGTTGGAGGTGACATGGCTGATGAGCATGGTCACGGTAGCCACCACCAGGACCAGCAGTGCCAGCGGGTAATCGGTGGTGGCTCGCAGGAGCTCGGCAATGAACTCGGCAAGACCACTGCCCTGCACCGCCGCACCCAGACTCAAGCCACCGCCGATCAGGATCAGAACACCCCAGGGCAATTGCCGCGTAGCCTCCCAGTCCAGCACGGCCTGACCGGGCTGGCTGCCGCGCACCAGGAACAGCAGGCCACCGGCAATCAGGGCAATCATCGGGTCATCCAGGGCCGGCAGCCAGTCTTCGGACAGGGGCCGCAGCACCCAGGCCAGCACGGCCAGCAGGAAGACCACGGCGACACGCCGTTCACAGGGTGTCCAGTCACCCAGCTCGGCCCGGTGCTGACGAAAACCGTCCGCCAGGCCCGGCACCGTGCCCCGCCCGAGGGGGTAACTCCACCGCACCAGCAGATACCAGGCAATGAGCAGCAGGCTCAGGCTGAGTGGCAGGGCAAACACCATCCAGCCGACAAAACTGAGACGGATGTCATGCTGTTCCGCCAGCCAGGCGACCATGATGGCATTGGGGGGTGTGCCGATCAGTGTGGCCATGCCCCCGATATTGGCGGCGAAGGCCACGCCGATCAGCAGTGCCGGCGCCAGCACATCCTGGCGAACCGTGCCGTGCTGCCCCGCCAGCGCCAGTACGGAGAGCGCGACCGGCAGCAAAATGGCGGCGGCGGCCGTGTTGCTGATCCACATGCTGAGCACGGCGGTGGCCAGCATGATCATGGCAACGAGGTGATCCAGACGATCGCCCCCCAGGCCGACAATGAGAAAGGCAAGGCGTCGGTGCAGACCGCTGGACTGAATCCCCAATGCCAGCAGAAAGCCGCCAAGGAAGAGAAAGATGACCGGATTGGCATAGGGGGCGGTGGCCTCCGCCAGGCCGACAATGCCGGCCAGTGGCAACACAATGACCGGCAACAGGGCCGTGACCGCCAGGGGCACCACCTCGGTAATCCACCAGGCCATCATCCAGGCGGCCAGTCCGCAGACCAGCCAGGCCTCGCCCGCAATGCCCGCCGGGGCAGGCAATACCACCGTGGACAGGAACAGCAGGGGTCCCAGTAGCAAGCTGAGGTAGTACACGCCGTGTTGGCTCATGACACCGGGGCCTCACTTTCCGCTCAGCGGATCACGCTTGAGGAACCTCTGAAGCATGATCAGGACGTTGGGTCTTGTACGCAACGGTGTAATATGACAGAAAAGCCACATCCATCGTGCTGACGGGGAACGCCGTGATCGTAATTGATGACATCCTGGAAGACCTGCGCAAGGAAACACTCGGTCTTGATGATGCGCTGACGGCCATACGCCAGCGTCTGGCCGAGGATGGCGGAGATGGTGATGTCGCTCGGCTCTATGACCGGGTTGACCAGTCCCAGCAAGCCGGCCTGCCCTCTCCTCAGGCACGTGCCATTCGCAAGCTGCTGGATGAACAGACCAGCCAGGCCAGCGTGGATGAGCCCGCCGGTGAATCCAGCGGCGATGACATGTTTGAACTCAGCCTGGAGCCGGTGGACGAGCCCGAGAAACCGGAAACCGGCACTGACATCACGGACGGCCCTCCACTGGAGGCGGACGACACGGGCGAGGGCGAGGACGATGAGACCGGCCACGAGACGCTCGAACACGCGGCGGAACAGGCCACCGAAATCGATGAACCCAGCACCGACGACGATACCCTCCCCCCGATTCGCCCGACCTCGGCCGGCGAAAAAGCCATCCAGGAACATCTGACACCGGCGGGACAGGATCGTGACGACAACCCGCCGGAAGCCGATGATCGTGTACCCACGGCCGATGCCGATGACGCGCCGGACGACCATGAAGTGGTCATGGAGACTCGAGGCTCCATTCCCAGCAGCAGCGAGAACTATGGCGAGACCCTCAGCGAACGGGCCGTAACCACCACGACCATCATCGGCGCCTTGCTGGGTGGTCGTTTTGAACTCCTTACCCGAATCAGCCAGGACCCCTACGGCACGGTTTACCGGGCCCGGGATCACGAACAGGATGAAGCCAACCCGGAGGCACAGCTCTGTGGCGTCCGCGTGCTCCCATCGGCCCTCGCCCGCCAGGAAGCCATTACCAAGCGGGTTGAAGCCGTGGTCAAGCGCGTCGCGCGCCTCAGGCATCCCGGCATTCTCACACCCGTTGCCCTTCACCGGGATATCGACCAGGCCTGGATCGTCACCAAATTGCCCGTGGGCAGCACACTGGCACGCTTCATTCGCCGGGAATGCGTCAAGGGGCTGCCGGCCGACCGTGCGCTGAAGATCGTCCGCCGGATCGGCGAGGCGCTGGCTGTAGCCCATGAACGCCGCATCCCTCATGGCGATCTCAAGCCCTCCAGCATCTTCATCGACGACAAGGACAATGTTCGGATTGCCGATTTCGGCCTGCGCACGGCCTTGTACGGCAACAAGATCACGGCCAGTCAGGCCGGCTCCACCGAACTGGAACAAATGGATCCGATCGAGGCCTACCTCAGCCTGGAGATCATGGAAGGCTCACCCCCTGAACCGGCCGACGACATCTATGCTCTGGGCTGCATCGCCGCCGCTCTCCTGACCGGCGGCCACCCATTCAATGGCAAATCGGGCCTTCGGCGGATGGAGAATGATCTCGCCGTACCACGCGTTCGCTCACTGACCCGGCATCAGAACCAGATTCTTCGCCAGGCCCTGGAAGTCCACAGGGGTGACCGCCCGGATGCCGTGGAAGCATTTCTGACCGCATTGGAAACCCGGCGGGGCAAGACATCAAAGATGCCCTATGCCGTGGCAGGGGCTGTGCTGGCCATCATTGCCGCCGCCTGGATTCCCACCCAGACCTTCCTTGAGAATCGCGAGCGACAGCTAACACTGACGGAACTGCGGGATGCCGGCTGGCCCGGCATCCGGGGCAGTATCCGCAATCTGGCCCCGGATGAGCGCGAGTGGGTGCTGGAATCGCTTAGCGGAGAACTGCCGGCCCAGTACGCACGGCATGTGGAATACGCCCTTGAGGATGGCGACCCCCTGGAAGCGGAAAGCCTGTTGATGGAAGCCCTTCGATGGTACCCCGCCCATCCGCGGCTACGGGAACTGGACGCTCGGGTTGAACAGGCGCGTGAACGCATGGTGGCGGATCTGTCCGGGCAATTGCGCGGGCGGCTCGAGGCCGGTGAACTCGAACGCGGACAGGCCATTCCAGACGTCATCGCCCTGTTCAGGGATCTGGAACGAATCGAACCCCGCCATGAGCTGGCCAACCTCGAATCTCTGCGACCCTACTACCGGAATGCCGTGGAACAGGCCGCCGCCGAGGCTGATCCCGACCGCGCCGATGGCTTGCAGGCGGCGGCTGATGAACTGTTCCCGGACGATGACCCCATCCACGGACTCATCAATGATGCCCTGACAAGGGCAGAGAATCAGGCGGCGTCTCTGGCCGCCGAACGCCTGGCACCGCCACTGGCGGAACGCTTGCCCGTGAACTCCCTGGCGGATGTTCGCCTCATTGAAGAAGACTGGCGCGCCCTGCTCCGCATGACCGGCGGCCATGAACTGCTGGACGAGCACCAGGCTTCGGTGGCCGAAATCATCGTCGATGGCGTCAATCGCCGCGCGGACGATGGGCGCTGGGCGGCTGCCAATGAGCTGCTGCGTGAAATGGCGCCGCTGCTGCCCACCCGGCAGCTGGAAGCGCTGAGACTGCAACTGACTCGCGCCCAGCTGGCCGACGACTACCGGCCGGAATCCCTCAGGACGGAACGACAGGGGCTCGACGAACGTCGAGGACGGGTTGAATACCTGATCGAGCATCCGCGGATGACGCCGGTCTGGGGCGGCGAACTGATCATTGCCTGGCGAGACATGATGGGATGGATGCGCCCTGGCAGGAACTGGCTGCCCGGCCTGCGCGAGCAAATCGAGGAACTCTATCTGAATGCCATCAACGAAAAACTCGACGAAGGCGATGAAGCGGCTGCCCTGCGACTGACCCGGCAGGGCCGGGCGATTCTGCCCGAATCACGACGGCTGCAGGCACAAGCGGCCGGGGAATGATCCCCGGCCGCAGGCTGTCTTCCGGGAAACGCCAGTCGGTGGGCGCTTACCTGACAGGACGTATTCAGCGTTCGGCCACCACGTAGCAGATCCAGCCCGCATCGGCCTCACCCTGCTCGGCCGCAGTGAATTCACCGTCACCCTCGCCGGTTTCCTCGTCAGTGCCTTCCCAATAGACGGTCACATCACGGAAGCCGGCTTCCTTGAGGATTTCCTGGATCTCGGGGAGCGTCCAAAGACGCCAATGGTAAGTAAAGGCCTCGCGCAGCTCCGAGCCATCCTCAAAGGCAAAATGGATATGGCAGGTCATGTCACCCGTGATGGGGTCGTAGGTGGCCTGATCCCAGATGTAGTCGAAACCGTCGCATTCCCGCTCTTCCTCCAGCTCGCGGAAGGCGTCATAACCGCCGAAGGCATCCAGGAACAGCACCCCATCGTCCACCAGGTTCTCGCGGGCGCGGCGGAAATAATCGCGCAGGCCTTCGCGGGTCTTGAACAGGTAGTAGCTGAAATTCATGGCCAGCAGGGCATCGACCTTCTCGGTCTTCACGGTCTTCACATCCCCTTCGATCAGGGTGATGCGCGCCTGCTGATCGGCCGTCAATGAGGCGACATGGTTATCCCGCCCCCAGGCCAGCACGTCCGCATCGATATCCACGGCAAAGGCCCGGTGTTCCGGTTTACGCTGCACCCAGTGGGACGAAGAATAGGCCGTTCCGCAGAAATCCTCGCGGATGGTGATCGGCGCCCGACCGCGCATGTCCGTGAACACGCTTTCCACAAAGTCCATCTCCGCTTCCGGCTCCTGCACCGATTGCTCATACAGCACATGGCGATCGGCCCGGCTGGCTTCGGTCGGCGATTTCTGGCGCTTCTTCGGCTTGGCCATCATGATTCCCTTTTCACACTGACTAATGGATACCCCTGTACCCGACGGGGCCGGCGCATTGTACCCCATCCATCAGGCCGCGATCCCCCGCCCCTCGGCAATCCGGCGGCGCATCCGGTAAGATTGCGGGTCTTTGCATGGATTCACCCTGACGGAGCCGAGCCATGACGCCCGCGCCATTTCGAACTGCCCTTCTTAGTCTCCTCGCCTCGCCCCTCCTGTTGAGCGCCCCGCTTCTGCACGCCGAAGACGAGGTGGCTCAACTGCCGGAAGACATGCTGGAAACCGCCCGCCAGCTCAAGCAGACCGCCCTGGAGAGCGACCTGGCCTGGGATCTCACCGAAGGTCTGCTAACGGAAGTGGGGCCTCGCTTTGCCGGTACCGATGGCGACCGGGCCGCGGTCAGCTGGGCGCTGACTCGCATGCGTGAACTGGGCTTTCAGAATATCCAGGCCGAAGAAGTGGAAGTGCCCCGCTGGGTGCGCGGTGACATCAATGTGGAAATCACCGCTCCCTACCCCCAGGATCTGGTGGCCGTGGCCCTGGGTGGCAGCATCGGCACGCCTGATGAAGGCATCGAAGCGCCGGTGCGCCAGGTCTACGACGTAGAGGAACTGCGTTCCCTGAGCCGTTCACAAGTGGAAGGGCATATCGTCTTCTTCAGCCAGCGGATGGAACGCACCCGTGACGCCAGCGGCTATGTGGGTGCCGTGGGCAACCGTACCACCGGCCCCGCGGTGGCTTCCGAAATGGGTGCCGTGGCCGCAGTGATCCGCTCCATCGGCAGCTCCGACGAACGTGTGGCCCACACCGGCGGCACCCGCTTCCCGGATGACGTCAAGCGCATCCCGGCCGCCGCCCTGTCCAATCCGGACGCCGACCTGCTGGAACGCCAGGTCGCCACCGGCCGCCCGGTGACCATGAAGCTGCGCCTCACCTCGCGCATGCTGGAGCCCACCAAGTCCGCCAATGTCATCGGTGAAATCCCCGGCAGTGACCCGGACGCCGGCGTGGTGCTGCTCGGCGCCCACCTGGATTCCTGGGACATCACCCCCGGGGCTCACGACGCCGCTGCCTGCGTGGGCATCGTCACGTCCGTGGCACACATGATCAGCCAGATGGACGAACAGCCGAAACGCACTCTCCGGGTGGTGCTGTTCGCCAACGAGGAGTTCGGCCTCTCGGGTGCCCGCACCTACGCGGAGAATCGTCGCAACCGCCTGGATGAGCATTACGTGGGCATCGGCGCCGACCTGGGTGCCTTCGCCGTGTGGCGTTTCGACACCGTCATCAACGAGGACGCCATGCCGGTGGCCCGAGCCCTGCACCAGCTGATCGAGCCGCTGGGCGTGGAGATGGGCACGAACGAGGGTTACGGCATTCCCGATTTCATTCCCCTGCGTGAGGCCGGCATGCCGGTGCTGGATCCGTTGCAGGATGCGGCCCCCTACTTCGATATCCATCACACGATCAATGACACGTTGGCCAAGGTGGATCCGGAGCAGCTGCGACAGAATGTGGCGGTGTATGCGGCGCTGACCTGGATGGCGGCCAACATGGATGTGGCGCTGCGGCCTACGCCTGAAGACGACTGACCCTTTTGCCAGTCAGATAACGTGAAAGCACCGGATGGTCTCCATTCGGTGCTTTTTTGGTTTTGGGGCTTCGAAGTCGGTGGCGGTTTATGGCTTCGAATTGGCACTGGACCCTTCGAAGTCGGTGACGGGGTGTCCCGGCCTGGGGTCAGTCGGGGGCTTTGCAGGGACGCCGTAAATCCGTCCATGGAGGCTCTGGTCGCGACGTCCTGTCGCTCACAGCCCTGCAAAGCCCCCGACTGACCCCAGGCCTAATGTTGGGGGGTGTCACCTTCGCAGTGCCTGCAGAAAGGAAAGTTCAGGCTTCAACTTGAAAAAACCGCTTGCATAGCCGCCTGAACACAACGCTCAGTTGGCACAGGCGAGGTGACACCCCCTAGAGGAGGTCCTGTATCGGGTGGGCTTGCTCAGGGCTGTGAGCGACATGGATGTCGCGACCAGAGCCTCCAGGGATGGATTCACGGCGTCCCTGAGCAAGCCCACCCGATACAGGACCGGAACGCGCCCCCCGTCACCGACTTCGAAGGGGCCAAGCCTCAACGAAGCCGAATTGAGAAAAGCTCCGCCGAGCCTCAAGCCGCGTCGACTAAGGGCACCGCTTCCAGAGCACGTCGGATGATGGTCTCCGGGGCGAGGTCCGTGGCCATGGGCTCGGACAGACTGCGGCGCCACTGGCGGGCACCGGGGATGCCCTGAAACAGGCCGTGGATGTTGCGCAGCAGAACACTCTTCGGCACCCCCTGCGCCCCCATGCGTTCACAATAGGCCGCATAGGCCTCCGCGACTGCATGGCGACTTTCCGGCGCCGTATGCTGGCCGAAGATGCGTTGATCCACCGCCGCCAGCAGCCAGGGATTGGAACAGGCCTCACGCCCGATCATCACCCCGTGGAAGGTGTCCAGAAAACGCTCGCTCTCTTCCAGCGTGCGTATCCCACCATTCACGATGAACTCCACCCCCGGGAAGGCCTCGACCATGCGCCCGGCCATGGCGTAATCCAGCGGCGGGATCTCGCGATTCTGCTTCGGGCTCAGACCATTCAGCCAGGCCTTGCGAGCATGCAGGGCAAAGCTTTGACAACCCGCCTCGATGACGGTGGCGAGAAACGCGTGCAGCTCTGCCTCGCTGTCTTGATCGTCCACGCCGATGCGACATTTGACCGTGACCGGAATGGACACCGCGCTCTGCATGGCGGAGACGCAGTCAGCCACAGTCTGTGGCTCCAGCATCAGGCAGGCGCCGAAACGGCCGGCCTGTACCCGGTCACTGGGGCAGCCCACGTTGAGGTTGATCTCGTCATAGCCCCACTGCTCCCCAATGGCGGCCGCCTCGGCCAGCACGGCCGGATCGGAGCCGCCCAGCTGCAGGGCGACGGGGTGTTCTTCAGGGGAAAAACCGATCAGGCGCTCACGCTCACCGTGCACGATGGCTCGGGCGTGGACCATTTCGGTATACAGCAGGGTCTGGCTGGAGATGAGCCGCAGAAAATAGCGGAAATGCCGATCCGTCCAATCCATCATCGGCGCAACGGAGAGTCGGCGATTGAGCGGAATCGAATGGCTCATGAGACGGAACCGGCAGGGAATTGAACTCAGGCTAGCGGCCCCGCGGGTGTGAGGCAAGTCGCTCACACCCGCGGAAACAGGGATTCAGGCAGACTGGCGGGACACGCGCTTGCGGTCGGACTCCGTCAGATGCCGCTTGCGCACGCGCAGGCTTTCCGGGGTCACCTCGATCAGCTCATCGTCGTTGATGAATTCCAGCGCCTGTTCCAGCGTGAGCTTGATGGGCGGGGTCAGCTGGATGGCGTCGTCCTTGCCGGACGCACGCACGTTGGTCAGCTGCTTGGCCTTCTGGGGATTCACCGTGAGGTCATTGTCACGGCTGTGAATGCCAATCACCTGCCCTTCATACACCGGGTCACCCGGTGACACGAACAGCTTGCCGCGCTCCTGCAGATTGAACAGGGCGAAACCCACGGCCTTGCCCTGGCTGTTGGAGATGATGGCACCGTTGCGACGGGCACCCAGGCTGGCGCTGCTCAGCGGGCCGTACTTGTCGAAGACATGGTGCATGATGCCGGTGCCCGACGTCAGGGTCCGGAAATCGGTCTGGAAGCCGATCAGGCCACGAGCCGGGATGCGGTAATCCAGACGCACACGGCCCTTGCCGTCGGGGCTCATGTTTTCCAGCTGGCCGCCGCGCTCACCGAGGGCTTCCATCACGGCACCCTGGGAGGCTTCATCCAGGTCCACCGTGAGCAGTTCCCACGGCTCCATGCGCTGGCCATCAATTTCGCGCACGATCACTTCCGGGCGCGAGACCGCCAGTTCATAACCTTCACGGCGCATGTTCTCCAGCAGGATGGAGAGATGCAGCTCACCGCGGCCGGAGACCTTGAAGCGGTCAGCGTCATCGGTGTCTTCCACCCGCAGGGCCACGTTGTGGATGGTTTCCCGGCTCAGCCGCTCACGAACCTGGCGGCTGGTCACGTACTTGCCTTCCTTGCCGGCAAACGGTGAGGTGTTGATCTCGAAGGTCATGGAGATCGTGGGCTCATCCACGGTCAGGGCCGGCATGGCTTCCGGCTTCTCGGGATCACAGACGGTGTCGGAGACCCGCGGAAACTCGATGCCGGCAAAGGCCACGATATCCCCGGCCGAGGCGGCATCCACTTCCACGCGCTCAAGACCCAGGAAACCAAAGACGTTCGTCACCTTTTCACGACGCTGCTTGCCATCGCGGTCAATCACCACCACCTGGGCGTTCTTGCGCAGGGTGCCCTGGCGAATACGGCCAATGGCAATGGCGCCGAGATAGCTGGAGTAATCCAGGGAAGTGACCTGCAACTGCAGCGGGGCGTCCGGGTTCACCGCCGGGGGCGGACAGGCATCGACAATAGTCTGGAACAGGGCGTCCATGTTCTCGCTTTCGGTCGGCTCCATGGCGGCCCAGCCATTCAGGGCCGAGGCGTACACCACCGGGAAGTCCAGCTGGTCTTCGTTGGCGCCCAGGTGGTCGAGCAGATCGAAGGTCTGATCCAGCACCCAGTCGGGCCGCGCCCCGGGGCGGTCGATCTTGTTGATCACCACAATGGGCTTGAGACCGTGCTCGAAGGCCTTCTGGCAGACGAAACGGGTCTGGGGCATGGGACCGTCCACGGCGTCCACCAGCAGCACGAAGGCATCCACCATGGAAAGCACACGCTCCACCTCACCGCCGAAGTCGGCGTGGCCAGGGGTATCCACGATGTTGATGCGGTAATCCCGCCACTCGATGGCGGTGTTCTTGGACAGGATGGTAATCCCGCGCTCGCGCTCCAGGTCATTGGAGTCCATGGCACGGTCCGGCAGGGTCTCGGCCCTTTCCAGGGTTCCGGACTGTTGCAGGAGGCGATCCACGAGCGTGGTCTTGCCATGGTCGACATGCGCGACGATGGCCACGTTTCTAAGCTTATCAATCACAGGAAATTCACCGGCGGTGGGATCTAAGGAAAAAAGACGCGGGAGTATAGCATTTCCGCCCTTCTGTGACTGCCATTCGCCCATAAAATTCCGCTGTCGTTGCCGGATCAGGCCCATGGCCGGTAGCATAAGGCTCTAACCCACCCCGAAGCCGGCTGGAGAGACGGGCCTTCATGATCTTGTCACCAAGCCATCCCTGATGCGCCGTCTGTTCTTCCCGCTGCTGCCTGCCCTGCTCATTCCCGCCCCGCTGCTGCTGTGGCAGGCCGTCATTGCCGATAGCCTGGGCATCGGCCCGGGCTTCTGGGAAGCCCTGCTGGCCTGCCTTGCCGTGGCCGCCGTACTGCTGGGCCTGCTGTTCAGCCAATGGCGGGTGGGCGCCGTCTGTCTCCTGCTGCTGAGCTACTACCTGGCCGCCTTCCATCTTGATGCCAGGGCGGAGGCCCTGCTGCCACTGGCTGCATTGATGACAACCGCGGGCTTCGGGGTCCTGGCCCTGCTGCCCGAGCGTGGCCCGCTGGGCCCGGGGCCAGCCACGGTGGCCGGTCTCCTGATCATCCTGCTGGCCATGTGGCTGCGCGACCTGCCCGCCCCGGCCCTGCTTGATCAGGCTCTGTTCAACACCGGCGGTACCCTAGTCTGGAACCCGGTTCTGCTGTTGTCACTGGTCATGGCGGTGGTCGTTACCGCCTTCCAGCTGTGGCGGCCGACACCCATGCGGGCGGTCTTTCTGGCGGGCCTGCTGATCCTGTTGCCCCTCAGCCAGGGAACACCGGACAGGGCACAGGCGCTCACCCTGGGCGGGGCCGCCATTCTGCTGATCTGGGTGGGCCTGCTGGCCCATGCCTGGCGCCTGGCCTTCATCGACGAGTTGACCGGCCTGCCCAACCGCCGGGCCCTGGAGCTGCGCCTGCGCCAACGGCACAGCCCCCTGGTCATGGTGGATGTGGATCATTTCAAGCGCTTCAACGACCGCTACGGCCACGACGCAGGCGATCAGGTCCTGCGCCGGGTGGCGGATCGACTGGCGGCGGCCGGCGGTGGGTTTCGGGCCTATCGTTATGGCGGCGAGGAGTTCACCCTGCTGCTTCCAAGACGCGACATCAAACGCCTGCAGGCACGACTGGACTCGCTGCGGAAATCCATTGCCGAGCACCCTTTTCATCTGCGTGGCCAGTCGCGGGATAAACGCCAGCGTGGACAGGGCGGTGGCCGGGGCATCAAAATCACAGCCAGTTTCGGTCTGGCCCTGCCGCGCCCGGGCGAGACCGTGCAGGATGCAATGAAACGGGCCGACCAGGCCCTGTACCGGGCCAAGAAGAAAGGCCGTAATCGGGTCGAAATCGACCACTGAGGGGAAACACGCGCGCCATGCTGGAAGCCAAATACCTGCTGGTTCTGATGCTCTTCGGCCTGATCGCCTGGATCTGGCGCAGCAATCTGGCGGCGCGGGAACGGGCGATTGATGTCGCCAAGCGCACCTGCCGGCAGATGGGGGTGCAGCTGCTGGATCAGACCGTGGCCATCGCCGGCCTTGGTCTCGGCCAAGGCCCTCGCGGTATTCGTCTGCGCCGGCGCTACCGCTTCGAATTCACCACCGATGGCAGCGCCCGCTTCCCCGGGCGTATCGAGCTGATCGGCCTGCTGGTACGGTCGGTGCAGCTGGACCCGCCCGAGGGCCTGGTGGTCTCGCCAAGCCGGGAGTCCTCCGCCGACGATCAGGAGCACACCGGACAATGACCGAAGCCAACGGCAAACGGGATGTTGCCAGCACCAACGAGGGCCGCGGACGGGCCGAACTGGTGCTGGAGATCGGGCGTGCCCTGCTGCGACTGGGGGCGCCGGCCTATCGCCTGGAAGACACCATGAAACTGCTGGCCCAGCGCCTGGGGCTGGAAGGCCAGTTCTATTGCACGCCAACCTTCTTCATGGCGGCCCTCGGGCGTGGCAGCCGCCAGCGCAGCTTCATGGCGCGGGTGGACGAGGCGGAAATCCATCTCGGCAAGCTATCCCGCATTCATGATGTGATCGAGGCCATGGCCCGCCACACCCTCAGCCCGGTGGCCGCCATCCGTCAGGTTCGCGAAATCATGGACGCCCCGCCCCAGTACTCCATCGGCGTTCGCCTGCTGGCGCCGGCCCTGTTCTCGGCCGCCATCGCCATCCTGTTCGGTGGCGGGGTCATCGAGCTGGGCGTGGCCCTGCTGCTGGGCTTTCTCACTGGCGGCCTGGGCATGCTGATGGGGCCGAGACCCAACCTGTCCCGCCTGTATCCCGCACTGGCCGGCACGATCGGCGCCCTGGTCGTGGGTGTCGGTCTGCTCTGGCTGCCGCCCTTCTCCGCCTATCTGGCCCTGGTGGCCGGCCTGATCATACTCATGCCCGGCCTCAGCCTGACCCTGGCCACGCGCGAACTGGCCACGGGCCATCTGACCGCCGGCAGTGCCCGCATGGCTGGCGCCATGGTGAGCCTGGTGATCATCGCCTTCGGGGTGGCCCTGGGCAGCCAGCTGGCACAGATGTTCAGCGGCCCCTGGCCGCAGGAGATCAGCACCACCCTGCCCGCCTGGACCCACTGGCTGGCCATTCTGGCCGCCGGCATCGGCTTTACCGTGCTGTTCAATGCCTCGCCCAACAAGCTGGGCTGGATCGTTCTGACCGGTGTGCTCGCCGTGGAAGTCGGGGGCCGGGTCTCGGACTGGCTCAACCCCGGCCTGGGCGCCCTGATCGCGGCACTCCTCGTCGGGGTGCTGGGCAATCTGTATGCCCGCATCCGCAATCGCCCGGCAGTGGTCATTCAAGTCCCCGGCATCATGCTCATCGTGCCCGGCAGCCTCGGCTTTCGCAGCCTGGCCTCAATGATGGACCAGGACGCCCTGGGTGGGGTGCAGATCGGCTTTACCGTCGCCCTGGTGGCGGCCGGCATTGCCACCGGCCTGATCCTGGCCAGTGCCCTGGTGCCGCCCCGGAGGTCGCTGTGAGCGTGCAGGCCTTTGCCGACCTCTCCCCCGCCACCATCCTGGATGCGGTGGAGGCCGCGGGTTTTCGGCCGGACGGGCGCATCACCGCGCTCAACAGCTATGAGAACCGGGTCTATCAGCTGGGGCGGGAAGACGCCCCGGCCGGCGAATCCGGGCTGATGGTGGCCAAGTTCTATCGCCCGGGGCGCTGGAGCGACGACACCATTCTCGAGGAACACGCCTTTGCCCTGGATCTGCTCGGCAGCGAATTGCCGGTGGTGGCGCCCTGGCGTCTGGCCAATGACAGCACGCTCTTTCACCACGGCCAGCACCGCCTGGCGGTGTTTCCCAGCATCGGCGGCCGGCCCCCGGCCCTGGATCAGGGCGACGACCTGCGCCAGATGGGCCGCCTGATTGCGCGACTGCACAACATCGGCGAGAGCGGCCGCTTCTGGCATCGGGCCCAGCTGAACCCGGAGGCCGTCGGGCAACATGCCATTGAGCAGGTGAACCAGGTTCGCATGGTGCCCGCCCACCTGGAACCCGCCTGGGCGGCAATCTCCGAGCAGGTACTGGGCCGTGTGGTACAACGCTTTGCCGAAGCCGGCGACATTCAGACCCTGCGCATTCACGGGGACTGCCATCCGGGCAATGTGCTGTGGCGGGACGACGGACCCTGGTTGCTCGACCTGGATGACTGCTGCACCGGCCCGGCCATTCAGGATCTCTGGATGTACCTCTCCGGTGACCGGGAGTACCAGATGGCCCGCCTGAGTGAGCTGCTGGAAGGCTACAGCGTCTTTCGCTCTTTTGACGTTCGGGAGCTGCATCTGGTGGAAGCCCTGCGCGGCCTGCGCATACTCCACTACCTGGGCTGGATCGCCGAGCGCTGGGAAGACCCGGCCTTTCCCCGCGCCTTTCCTGACATCACCGAGGGCAAATTCTGGGAATCACAGATCCTGGATCTGCGCGAACAGCTCGCCGCCCTGGACGAGCCACCACTGGACTGGCAGCCCGGCTACTGAAATACCTGGCCGGCCCTTGTCCACTTCCTGGCCCGCTCGTCACCCGTACTTGAAAAGCCCCCCGGCAGACACCAAGCTGAAAGTGGGTGGAGCCGCTCGTGGAAGCGAAGGCGCGCCCCACCCCAATGGACTGCCACTCGCCCCGAACCGGGGCCCAGAAGAACGGGAGCCAACACATGAAGGTAGAGATGCCAAAGACCTGGGTCATCGTTGCCGATGCCAGCCGGGCCCGTTTCCTTGATTTCCGTGGTCATGTTTCCGGCCTGGAAGAAATCCACGACATGGTCAATCCCGAAGGACGAATGAGGAACCAGGATCTGGTTACCGACAAGCACGGCACCACCAACGACAGAAAAGGCTTCGCCTCGCCCCAGATGGGTGACAATGCCGAAGCCGCCCACCAGGTCGAACGGGCATTTGCCACGGAAGTGGCGCGAACGCTGGGGAAAATGGCAAGCGAAAACGCTGTGCAGTCCCTGATTCTGGTGGCCCCTCCCCGCTTCCTCGGCGAACTTCGCCAGCGCCTGGACAAGAAGACCAGCGCACTGGTGAAACAGGAGCTGAACAAGGATATTTCCACGCTGAGCCCCGACGAAATCAAGGCACACCTGGATCGGGTGGCCTGAAAGGGAGGGCCGGGGCCATACGCCCCGGCCACCCAGTACAATGAGGAAACCGCTGCTTCAGGGAGCGGCGTAGTCAGCGGCGGCTGTGCGCAGACAATCCACCAGCAACCGCGCGGCCGGCCCCAGGCTATTGGGCCGCGCCACCACCAGATAGAGGTGGCTGCGACGGCCGCCACCCGCCTGCAGCTGCAGCTGTCTAAGCCGCCCCGAATCAATATCCGCTGCCACCACGGGGGCCGGTAGCCAGGCAAAACCGAGCCCCTGCGTCACCAACCGCCGAGCCGACTCCAGCGAGGTCACCGTCCAGCGACGGGGCGCCCCCAGCCAACCGTGATCCCTCCGGCCCTGTCTTGCCGAATCCCGAATCACGATCTGCCGCTCACGCCGCAGGTCATCATTGGTCAATGACCGATTCAGGCCGTTCAGGGCATGGTCAGGGTGAGCGACCGGCAAAAAGGCCACCTCCAGTATCGGTTCTCCCAGAAAGCCACCGGGGACCTCCGGGCTCAGGGCCAGATCCACCCGACCCTCACTGATGGCCTCGGACGCCCCGGACAATACTTCTTCGGAAATCTCGACACGTGTCGCCGACGCCTGGGAGGCGAAATCCTCCAGTGCACTGGAAAGCAGCGGTTCCGGGCACAGGCCATCCACCGCCAGACTCAACTCTGCCTCCCAGCCTTCAGCCAGTGTCGCAGCCAGTGATTCCAGCTCCCGGGCTTCCGAAAGCAGATTACGAGCGCCCCGCAGCAGTGCGGAGCCGGCATCCGTCAGTCTCGCTCGCCGGCCGGAGAGCTTCAGCAGCCGAACACCCAGGCTTTCCTCCAGGCGACCGACGGCGTAGCTGACCGAGGATTGGCTGCGATTGAGTACCGCTGCGGCTTGAGCAAATCCGCCGTGATCCACCACGGCCTGCAGGGCACGCCATTGCGCGAGGGTCGTTTTCACGCTCCTACCTTTCTATTTTTTCGAACATAAGCATCCATAATTTCCGCTTTTTTATCTAATTAGTCAATTCATAATAGATCATGTACGGGATAATTCCGTTGCAACCCAAGGAGTGACGAACATGAAAGACAATGTCATCGACCTGGCCGGGCGCGTGTTGCTTGGCCTGATTTTTCTGATTGCCGGCATCGGCAAGATCGGCTCGGGTTTCGGCCTGGGTTTTGGCTACGAAGCCACTCAGGGCTACATGGAAGCCATGGGCGTGCCGGGCATCCTGCTGCTGCCGACGATCCTGCTTGAGGTTCTCGGTGGACTGGCACTGATCCTCGGCATCAAGGCCCGCTGGGCAGCCGCCGCCCTCGCCGCCTTTACGTTGCTGGCCGGCTTCCTTTTCCATTTCGATCTGGGTGATGCCAATGAAACCAACCACCTGCTGAAGAATCTGGCCATCAGCGGGGGCCTGCTGCTGGTCTTCGTGCATGGGGTCAAGGACTTCGCACTGGGCCATCGTTTCAATCTGAGCTGAAACCTGCCCCCTTCTTGGCCGGGAGGGGCGTACAATCACGCCCCTCCCGCACTTTTCAGTCACGGCCGGCCCGGATTCCGGCCACGGCAGGCCTTCGCCTGACATTCACCATCAATCACGGGAATTTCACATGGGACTTCTGGTAGACGGAAAATGGGTTGATCAGTGGTATGACACGGAAAAGCACGGCGGACGCTTCGTGCGCGAATCCGCCCAGTTCCGCAACTGGATCACCGCGGATGGCCGTGCCGGCCCGGATGGCGAGGGTGGTTTCAAGGCAGAAGCGAATCGCTATCACCTCTACGTCTCCTACGCCTGCCCCTGGGCTCACCGCACCCTGATCTTCCGCAAACTGAAGAAGCTGGAAGACGTGATTTCCGTCTCACCGGTGGACCCGGACATGCTGGAGAACGGATGGGAGTTCGGCGACCGCAACGACGGGACACATGACCCCCTGTTCGGCTACGACTGCCTGCACCAGGTCTATACACGCGCGGCCGCCGACTACACCGGCCGGGTCACCGTGCCGGTCGTGTGGGACAAGCAACGCGAAACCATCGTGAGCAATGAGTCGGCGGAAATCATCCGCATGCTGAACAGCGAATTCGATGCCTTCACCGACGTGAAGACCGACTTTTATCCGCAAGCCCTGCGCAAGGATATCGATGCCATCAATGAGGTGGTCTATCACCAGGTCAACAACGGCGTGTACCGCTGCGGATTTGCCACCGCCCAGGACGCCTATGATGAGGCCTTCGACGCCCTCTTCCGGGCCCTGGATGAGCTGGAACAGCGCCTGTCCCGGCAGCGTTACCTGGTGGGCGAGCAGATCACCGAGGCCGATTGGCGCCTGTTCACCACCCTGATGCGCTTCGATCCAGTCTACGTGGGGCATTTCAAGACCAATCTGCGGCGAATCGCCGACTACCCCAACCTGCTTAACTACACCCGGGAGCTGTACCAGGTGCCTGGGGTAGCGGAAACCGTGAACATGCGCCATATCAAGCGCCACTACTATTACAGCCACGGCAACATCAATCCCACGCGCATCGTCCCCCGTGGCCCGGAACTGGATCTGGAAGCACCCCACGACCGCGACCGCTTCTGAGTGACAGCGCGCTTGCGGGAGACAAGGGCTTTCGTCTAGGCTTGAAGCCGCCCCCGGCCCGCCGGGGGCCCGCAGGCCGCTTTCCCGCCAGGAATGGTCGGGCGAGACGGAACTTCAGGCTGCCAGGGGATCTGCTCTGCATGGATACCGCGTCAATCAAGTCCGCCTATCGTCGATACGCCCGCTACTACGACCGGCTGTTCGGACGAGTCTTTGCTCAAGGACGGCAGCTGGCCATCAATAGCCTGGGGGAACAGAGCGGAAAGCGGATTCTTGAAGTCGGTGTGGGCACCGGCCTGTCACTGCCGGATTATCAGCCGGATGTGAAGGTGGTCGGCATCGACATCAGCAGCGATATGCTGGCCATCGCCCAGGAGCGGGCCCGTTCCGGGCAGCTTGAGCATGTGGAAGCGCTGCTGGAGATGGACGCGGAAAATCTCAGCTTCGATGACAACAGTTTCGACGCCGTCATTGCCATGTATGTCGCCTCGGTGGTGCCCAACCCCGGCCGCCTGATGGCGGAGATGGCCCGGGTGTGCAAGCCGGGTGGCGACCTGCTGGTGATCAATCACTTCGCCTCCGAAAATCCGATCCTCCGAGGCATCGAATGGCTGCTCAGCCCACTCTCCCGCTTCGTAGGCTTCCGCCCCAGCATGGACCTTTCCGAGCTGCCCGAGCCCGAGGGCTTCGAGCGCATTGGCATTCAGCGCGCCAACCTTTTCGGCTACTGGAAGCTGGTGCATTTTCGCGCCGCCGGACACAATGCACCCGATACCGCGAACAGCGAAACCAGCCGTTCACCACAGGCCGATCGGCAAGCAGAGCAGCTCACCACCAGCTAGCCGCCCTACTAAGGAACCTAATAAAAAAAGCCCGGACCATTGGTCCGGGCTTTTTCCTTTCGGCGTCAGCGTTCCCTTACTGATTCAACTCCAGATCCATCAGCGCCGGGGAATGCTCAACGCCGCCTGAAGCGGCATCCACCGGTGTGGCAATGGGTGGCGCTACCGAGATCGGCTCACGCGGCGCGTGTCCAGCCGGCTCAACGGCATCGACCTCCTCATGCCTTGGCGCGTCATCCTGGGCTGAGCTGAGATCCAGCTGAGCAAAGCGATAGGCGCCCAGACCGTTATTACTTGCCAGGACGAAAACATCCACGCTGCCCTGATTGCGACGCACGGCGATGTCACCACTGGCATTGGGGTTGCTATTGGCCGCCAGCGATGTGGTCACGCCCAGGGAACCGGCCCCGGCTGGATTGCTCTCGGGAATGCGAACGATGCGGGCGTTCTCGTTGCTGCTGCCGAATTGATAGACCGCGGCCCAGAGATCATCACCGTCACGGCCAAGCAGGCGCACGGCATTGCTATCACGAGCCACGATGCCACCCGGCACGGTGCCCAACAGCGCGCCATTGCCTTCATACAGGCGCAGATGCTGGCCCGTGGCGTTCCACAGGAAGCGACCATTTTCGAGCGGTGCCACAGCGGCCGAGGTGCCAACCACGCCATCGGAAAGATGGATGGCCTGCGGCCAATGATTGAAACCATCACCATTCATGGTCCAGCGATAGATGACCGGCACACCGCTGGCCGGTGCCCAGATCTCTGCCGTGCCATCCACCACGGAACCCCGCACGGCAATGTGATCTCCGAGACGATGGGCCGACTGGCCACTGAAATCCACCACACGCAGCGGCTCGCTGGCATCATCCGGCCAGTAATAGGCGCGGAAACGCTGCTGGCTCAGATCGGTCACCAGGTTGGCAGCCAGCGGCCGGCCCGAAGCGTCGCTGTCAATGGCATTCAGCACCAGGGTACCGCCAGCGATGCCACTGGTATCCAGGCTGGCGCCCCCATTCCCCAGACCACTGCCATCCGCCGCGGAATGCACCATCACGTGGGGCCCCCACTGCTCCGAATGACGGCTGACCACATAAATCCGGTCGCCACCGAAGGCAAGGCCACGCTGGGCGTTATTGCCGAAGTACCAGGGGTTGGCGTTGACGGCATCGGCCCGGTGCCAGAGGGTGTCGAAGGGTGGCTCCGGCTCGGGCGCACTGTCGCCATCCAGAATCTGCTGCACTCGGGGCCGCAGGGTATCGAACAGGCGGTTGTACAACATGTTTCCGGGGCAGGCCGTGGAACCGTAATCCCGGTGACCACGAATCAGCGACGTGCTGATGCCACGCTCGGCCGCCTTCCAGGCCAGCACCCGGGCACCGCTCTCCACCGCCGCTGAAGTTGGGTTCACGCTGGTGTAGGTCCCGATATAGGCCAGCCCCATGGTGTAGCTGTTATGACCGGCCGCATGAGCACCCCTGACATTGGTATTACCATCCGGACGGTGGGCACGGCCCTGGAAGATCGCGCCATTGGGCGCGACCAGCCAGTTATAGCCGATGTCGGCCCAGCCCAGGGTATGCACATGGTAGTTGTAGAAACTGCGCACTGTGGCTGCCCAATCGTTGGAACTGTTGGGCGACACCGTGTGGTGTACCACCAGCTGACTGACACTGGCCAGCGACAGCCACCCCGTGTTGGACAGGTTGCCCCAGCTGCTGCGCGGAACATAGTTCGGCATGGCCGCCTGGGGAGCCGCCGTCGCCGGGCGCTGATCCGGCAGGCTTTGCGTCTCCAGCTCGCCGCGGGTTTCACCAGGGCTGATGAAATGCAGCGCCAGCTCGCCAACGATGGGGGCCGTGCCGTGAAAATCCCGAATCAGACTCAGTCGATACTGGACGAAGCGCGTATCAGCATCGAAGAACACCAGCTCGCCGGGCAGGGACTCATCGCCCACTCCGGGCAGACCCGGCATGGCCCGCATCAACTCATGACCCGGATCATCATCCCCGTGGCCATGATGGCTGGCGTCAAACCATTCACCCCAGGCGACACCATCACTGGAGCCGCGAATCTCCACTTCGACCAGGCTGTGGGCCGGGAAACGCCCCGCAAGAACCGGCGCGACGGCCAGAAAAGGCCGGGCCTCCTCGAGTGGCACGGCAATGGCCTGCGAGATGACTCTGGAAACCGGTTCACGGCCACCAGGCTGAATACCCCGCTCGTCCCAGCTCAGAGACAGCAAGGCGGCCCGATCTTCAAAAGCCAGGCCGTGCATGCTGCGAAAGTCCATGATCTCCGAGGCCGCGGCCTCACCTGGAAATTCAGCAGTGGATTGAGCTGCCGCCTGGGTTGCTGGCAGCAAGGCAGCCAGCGCCAGGGTGGCGGCGAGCGTTCTCGCCCCTTGCCAATATTTACGTTCTTGCATGATTTCCCCCTCAGCTTGTCGAGACTTCATGCCTTGCCCACGGGCAAGGCACTTTCAGTCTCACTGCCAGACAGGGGTCATTGCCGTGAACGTCGTCACAGTTTCGGGATGGAAATCCCGTTTTTCGGTGCCATTTGGTGAGGCACAAAAAAACCGGCCCTGATCAGATCAGGGCCGGCGCTACTTGCTTGCCTGGTCGGGCGAAACCGCCCCAGGCCTTACCAGTTTTCCGCGTCGGCGGTTCGTTCACGGGCCGCGGGCTCGGCCTCACCCGCCGTCTGATTGCCCTGCAGATTGTGGTAGGCCCAACGATAGTAGCCACGGGCATTGGCCGTAACCGGCTCGTCCACCAGGCGCAGCTGCGGGATATGCTCTTTCAGGTACTTCTCGAGCACCTGACCGCCACCACCGGTGAGCAGGACGTGGTCATAGCCGGCAACCTGCCACAGGGAGCGGATTTCCACCAGCAGCTTGGTGGCCACTTCACCAAAGACCTGGTCACGCAGGCCGGTAATGTCCACTTCCCGCCCTGAAACGTTGATGCTGCCGTTGATCACCGCCTCATCCAGCGTGTGGGTTTCACATTCCAGGCCATATTGGGTGGCCAAGGCGGAAGAAATGCCGTCGTAACCCACGGAAATGCCGATCGGCACGGTGCGGGTAAAGGCCGGGGCGTAGTCACCATCAATGATGGTGGACAGGTCGCTGGTACGGAAGCCGATGTCGATGATGCCGACACGGCCTTTCATGAGCGGGGAGTCCGTCTGGATTCGGGCCTGCTGGTCCAGCACTTCGGACCAGAAAGTACCCACCGGCTGAGGCACCACTTCGATGTTGTCCAGACGAACGTTGCAGTCAAAGCGGTTGCCGCCGATTTCACGCACGATCTGGTGATCGCCACGCATCAGGTTTACCAGTTCATGCGCCATGTGCATGCGCCCCGGTGGCAGGCCAGTGACCACGTAGAAACTGTTCATGGGATCGGTGCAATAGAGGCTCAGTGCACCGAGGAACAGGATCTTGATGTCATTGCCCTCGGTGCGGGTGGCGGACAGACCGCGATGGGCAATGCGGGAATGGCGAATGGCCAGATCCCCGAGGAAATAGGACTTCCCGCCGACGGTGACACGCAGATCCTCTGTCACGCGCGGCTTGCGAAAGCCGAGGGACATGGGTGTACCAGATCCGCCTTCGCCCACCACCGAGGGGAAGGAATGGCTGTCACGGCCATCAAAGACTTTGACGAAACCGTAACCAAGGTCGAGACCGATGCATCGTTCCACTGCGTAACCCCCTTGGCTCGCTAGTTTGGGTGACTCGGGGGCCTTGTCCGGGGCCCCGACACATTACCTCTGTAGTTTTAGCAGTTTGGGAAGCCCTGATCAATGGATTGGCCGGAAACGAGTGACATTGAATGCCGAATCCCTTTCATTGCCCCCGCTCCCGGTCTGTCGCCTCCATGGCGAGCGCCCTGAAAATGGAGAAAGCCCGCCCGTTCAACCCGGGTTGCGGGCTGTACGGACGGGCGAAAGGTATCCACCCGGTTCCAGGAAGGCTCTGTATCAGATCAGTGATTCCGCTGCCGTGATCGAGCGCAGACGTTCATCACCGAAATCATGCGGATCCAGAGCCTGCTGAATCTGCCAGTTGCCCGCGGACTCACCCTTCTGCGAAGCCAGATCCACCAGCGGGCGCTTGCGATAGGGTTCCCCGCGCGGGTCTTCCACCATCATCAGGACCGGCTTGAGGCGACTGGCGCGGTTGTGGGACACCACGATGCCCTTGGCACCGGTGGTCAGACGAACGACGGTGCCGATGGGGTAAACACCCATGCAGCGAATGAAGCGCTCGATCAGCTCCACGCCGAACTGGGCCCCGGCGGTCTTGCGCAGGCTGGCAAGGGCCTTGTGGGGGGAAATGGGCGGCGAATTGGGCCAGTCACCGGTCATGGCGTCATAGGCATCCACCAGCCCCACCATCAGGGCCATGCGATCGATCTGATTGTCGTGCAGATGCTGGGGATAACCACTGCCATCCAGACGCTCGTGGTGCTGGAGCACGATGGTCTTGACCTGCTCGGACACGCCGCCGGACTGATTGAGCATGCGATGGCCCTGCTCGGCGTGAGAGCGCATCATGTCCCATTCTTCCCGATCCAGAGGGCCATCCTTCATGAGCACCGACTTGGGCATGCGCACCTTGCCGATATCATGCAATAGCGCCCCCATGCCGATGGTCTCGATGTCTTCACGATTCATGCCCTCGTGGCGGGCGAAAATCATGCTCAGCACCGAAGTATTGATGCTGTGCAGGGCCGTGTGCTCGTCCTTGTCCCGCAACTGAATCAGCCACAGGGTGGCTGCCGGATTGATGAGGATGGTGTCGAGCATTTCGGTGACCACGGTGTGCACGCCCTGAATGCTCACATGCTTGCCCAGGCGGGCATCGTCCATCAGCACGTCCAGGTACTGCCGGGTCTTTTCACGGATATCCAGCGCCCGGGCCAGCTCACGCTTGAAGGCACGAAAACGGTGCTCGGCCGGGGGTTCCGCAGCATGGGCGGCGGCGCCCTCGCCCCGATCAAGAACGGCAAGGCGGCGAATCTTCGACTGGAGGTCGGAGCGGGAACGCTCCGGATTCACATAGACGTACTGACAGGTTTCCCGCAGCTGGGCAAGTTCGCGACGGGACTCGACCACGAACCCCTGGAACAGGAAGGGGGATTCCAGCCAGGGGCGATCCAGCTCGGCCACATACATGCCGGTTGAGACGTCCGTTACCCGAAGTTTGCATTTCATACCAGTTTTCTCCAGACGCAAAGCGCGTCAATCCGCGATCGGCTCGCGAAACCTGTCGGACGCACCCCCCCCGGGAATCCTGCAAACCTGGCCTGGGAATCGGTCAGGCGGAAGTTCGCAAGGAGTATAGCATGGGTATCGGCCGCCACTGCCTCGCCTTGATACCGCTACCCCGTGTTCATCCCCACCGGTGCAGTTTTGCCGACCAGCGGGATCAACCCGCCTGGCAACCGACCACCTTGGCTTGATATTAATCAAATCCATCACCCGGGCCATGGCCGACGCCGGGAGGGTCGTCACATCCTGCCGGGCTGCTAAACTGGGATGCGAACGCCAGATGGAAAGCCAACTCCGTCCCGCGACACAAGAAGGCAACAAAGGGAAGCACAATGCCCATCTCCGAGCAGTTCCCCGTGAGCGGCGCCTGGTGGATCGACATCGCCGTCCTCATCGTGGTCGCCATGCTGCTGCTGTTCCTGGCACGAAACACCGCCCACGAGATCCTGATCGGGGCCAGCCGCGCCATCGCGGCCTGGCTGCGCGTCGCCACACGTGCCCTTCAGCTGTGGTCACGTCAGCTGGATCGGGGTGCCCGCCGCGCCACGCTGATCCTGGTTGCCGATCATCAGGCTCGCCTGGCCAGCCGGGAGATCACCGCACTCCGGGCCGAGGTCGACCGTCTGCTGAAACACTTTCCGGACATCAGTGATGCCCTGAGTGAGGACATCCGCCAGATTGAACGGGACTACCAGGAAGCCCCCGAAATGCCGCCACCGCCATCCACCTGGGGAGAACTGGTGGAGCGGGTTTCCAGCATCGAGCAGGGTGCCGACCCGGCATTGAAGGAAACCCTGGCTTCAATTCGCACCAGCATCGAACGGGTTGGCAAGGAGCTGGCCCACGAACACGGGCGCCAGGCCCAGGAGGCCAACCAGACCCTGACCCGCCTGCGGCCTCGCTGGTCTCGCATCGAACGTCATCTGGAAACCCTGGGTGACGGCCTGGAGCGCCTGTCAGGCCGCCTGAATCGCAGCGACCGCAGCATTCGTCGATTCGAAACCGTCCAGAACCAGCGCCGCTCGCTGACTGCTCGCCTGCGCAGCTGGCTGGCGCTGCACTTGTTCGTGGGCGCCACCCTGGCCGGCATCACGGTGCTGGTTGCGCTGGTGAACTACCACCTAGCGGCCAGCCCCCTGCAGGAAGTGGTCGGCTCCACAGCCACCATCGGCCCCTTCGCCGCAGCCGCCCTGATTGCCGTGGTGCTGGTCCTGGCCCAACTGGCCATGGCCACCCTGGTCGCCGACAGTGCCGGACTGACTCGAATGATCGCGAGCATAAGCCGCCTGGGCAGCCGGGCGCGCCAGGGTCTGCTGCTGGTATCCAGCCTGCTGCTGGTAATGCTGGCGGCCAGCGAAGCCAGCCTCGCCCTGCTCCGGGACAGCATTCATCTGGAAGCCGAATGGCTGGCCCGTGAACTGGAAGACGGCATTTCCCGGGGCAGCCCGGAATTGCGCTGGGTACCGTCGCTGGCGCAAATGATCATGGGCTTCGTGCTGCCGCTGACTTTCGTGGTACTCATACCGGCGGTGGAGTCCTTCTTCCAGACCGCACGCATTGTGCTGCTGCTGTCTGGGAGCTGGCTGGCCGGCATGCTCACCATCGTGTTCCGGCTGTTGGCCCGCCTGGTCTCCAGCACCGGACACCTGCTGGCCTATGTCTACGACCTTCTGATTGTCATTCCCCTGAGCCTGGAGCGCCGATTCCGTCGGCGCGAGCCATCGCTGGGTGGAGGCGAGGAATGAATCACCGCCACGCGCGTCACGTCATGATTACGGTCCTGGTCGTGGTTGCCGCACAGCTTGCGGCTTGCGAAGGCAGCCCGGAGACACCCCGACACGACGCGGCCCCACTGACTGCCCTGGTCATCGACCACGCCAGCCTGCCTGGCCACCGACATGCGGATCAACTGGAACAACTTGAGCGGCACTATCTGCAGGCACGCCAGCCGGGTGACCGCCTGCTGCTCGGAACGCGCCCCGGTGACGGGAACGACGAGGTACTGGCCCATCTGGATCTTCCCGACCGCCCTCTCGCCGCCACCCGGCAGTTGCGCCAGCTACGCCACCACCTGGCGGTATCCGGGGAGGATCAGTGGGTGAACCTGGAGCTTGCCCTGCCGCTGGTCGCCGATCGTTTCCGCCGCAGTAGCGGCACCCGCTGCCTCTACCTGGCACTGAATCCGGAGGCAGCCGGCCTGCCTGCTCTGGGCGACCTCCCGGAGGATCGGCTGGCTGGCAGCCGCTGGACGGCCTTCCTGCTGGTACCGGAAAGCAGCAATCCGCATGCAGTCACGCTCTGGACCGAGTACCTGTATTACATGGGCGCGGGGAGAATCATGACCACATCGCTGGCAAACCGTCTCCCCGCTTGCCGCTGATCCAGCCTGCGCCCGAAAGAGCCTCGGCGACTGACCCAAGTGCCCTCATCCCAGCGATTTGCCAATTCCCGGCAAAAAAAAAACACCGGCCAGATGGCCGGTGTTTTTAGAGTGGCGTCCCCACGGGGATTCGAACCCCGGTCGCCGCCGTGAAAGGGCGGTGTCCTAGGCCTCTAGACGATGGGGACGCAGAAACCTTCAATAACTTCTGCAGGCCTAGCTTTTGTTTGGTGGAGCCAGGCGGGATCGAACCGCCGACCTCCTGCATGCCATGCAGGCGCTCTCCCAGCTGAGCTATGGCCCCGAAAATTCTTGCGTTGCCAGCCGTTGCGAACAACCGCTCTCAACGAGGCGCGCATTTTGCAGTAGCCGGGCGGGGCTGTCAAGCGCCTGTCACCCGGCCACCCCGATTTTTTTACTCGGACGCCACGCGTTCGGCAATGAAGGCCAGTGCACGATCAATACGCGCCAGTGTGGTTTCCTTGCCAAGCAGGGACAGGGTTTCATCAATGGGCGGTGATACCGGCCCACCGGACACCGCGACACGAATGGGCTGGGCAACCTTGCCAAGCTTGAGCTCCTGGGCTTCGGCAACCGCATTCACAAGCGCATGAATCTTTTCCGGCTGCCAGTCATCCAGGGCGGCCAGCTCGTCACGCACGGCCTTGAGCGGTGCTTCAGCCACAGGACGAAGATTCTTCTTCGCCGCCTTCTCGTCGAACTCGTCAAACTCACGATAGAAGAACAGGCTGTTGTCCGCCATTTCCACCAGCGTCTTGGCCCGCTCCTGCTGGGAACGCACGATGGCTTCCAGCATCGGCCCCTCTTCCACCTCGCAGCCGCGGGCCTGCAGCAGGGGCTTGAGGGCGACCGCCACCCGGGCCGGTTCGCTGGACTTGATGTAATGCTGGTTCAGCCACAGCAGCTTCTCCGGGTTGAAGGTCGATGCCGAGCGATTCACGTCTTCAATCTCGAAGTGCTCGACCATTTCCTCCCGGCTGAAGATCTCCTGATCCCCATGAGACCACCCAAGACGAACCAGGTAATTGATCAGCGCTTCAGGCAGATACCCCTGTTCCCGATACTGCAGCACACTGACCGCACCGTGCCGCTTGGAGAGCCGCGCACCATCCGCACCCAGGATCATCGGCACATGGGCGTAAACCGGCGGCTCACCACCCAGGGCCTTGATCATGTTGATCTGGCGCGGAGTGTTGTTCAGGTGATCATCACCGCGAATGACATGGGTGATCTTCATATCCATGTCATCCACCACCACCGTGAAGTTGTAGGTGGGGGTACCATCGGAGCGGGCAATGATCAGATCATCCAGCTCGCTGTTGTTGAAGGTCACGGTGCCTCGAACCTGGTCGTCGAAGATGACCGCCCCTTCCTGGGGATTGCGGAAACGAATCACCGGCTCGACCCCCTCGCGGGGCTCGGTGCGCTCACGGCAGCGACCGTCATAACGGGGCTTTTCCTTGCGCGCACGCTGGGCCTCACGCATCTCGTCCAGTTCTTCCCGGGTGCAATAGCAGCGGTAGGCCTTGCCTTCTTCCAGCAGCTTGTCGATCAGCTCCTTGTAACGATCAAATCGCTGGGTCTGGTAGAAGGGGCCTTCGTCATAATCCAGACCCATCCATTCCATGCCATCCAGAATGGCCTGCACCGATTCCTCGGTGGATCGCTCCCGGTCGGTATCTTCGATACGCAGGACGAACTTGCCCTGGTGCTTGCGGGCATGCAGCCAGCAGAACAACGCCGTGCGGGCGCCGCCGATATGCAGAAAACCGGTCGGGCTGGGTGCGAACCGGGTGCGAATGGTCATGCCAATCCTCCAGCGGACAAAAAGGGGGCATTTTAGCAGACAAGCGCCCCACTCCGGCAGCTTGAACTTGCCCCTCATTCACCCCATGGTAAGAGACAGGACGGGTCGAAAGGGCGCACCGCGCCAACCCGGCCGACCACCCCAATACCAAGGAGGCATCATGCAACTTCCCCTCGAGGTTCATTTCCACAACATGGACCACTCCGATGCCCTGGAAGAACGGGCCCGCGAAGCTGCCCAGAAGCTGGAACAGGCCTGCCCGCCCCTGCAATCCTGCCGGGTCTACATCGAAGCCGCCCACCGCACCGAAGGGGCCGGCGACCTCTACGAAGTCCGCATTGACATGCGGGTACCCGGCCATGAACTGGCCGTGCACCACACCCAGAACGAGGCGGACAAGAAGGTCGAGGACGCCCACCAGGCGCTCACCCGCACCTTCAAGGTGGCCGAGAAGCGCCTGCGCGCCTATCTGGACAAGCAGAAAGATTTGAAGAAAGGCCGCGGTGCCAAACCCGGAAGGGCCGAGGCCGACGCCATCCGCGACGAATGATCTGGATCGGGCGCCCCATGCCGCCAGCATGCGGGCGCCCTCGGCCCGCCCCGACCCGGCCGCTCGGCCCTGGCCAAAGCAGCAAAAGCCCTTTGATCCAGCGAAAACCCATTGACAGATGGTCGGCAAACCTTCATATTAGTGTTATCTAATATTTAACAGGAGCCGAAACCATGCGCCCGCAAGTCACCCCCTTCTTTCACGAAGACACCGGCACCTTCTCCTACGTGGTGCGTGCACCCGCAGGCCATGAAGCCGTGGTGATCGACCCCGTGCTGGATTTCGACTACAAAGCGGCGCGAACCTGGACGGAATCGGCCGATCAAATCCTGGATTTTCTGCGCGAAGAACACCTCGCCGTGGACTGGATTCTCGAAACCCATGCCCACGCCGATCACCTCTCCGCCGCCCCCTACCTGGCCAGGGAGCTGGACGCACGGATTGCCATCGGTGATGGTATCCAGCAAGTGCAATCGCATTTCACCAAGGTGTTCAACCTGCCAAACCCCTATCAGCCGCAAGGCGCGGAGTTCGATCACCTGCTCCAAGATGGTGAAGTGTTCAGAACCGCCGGCCTTGATATCGAGGTCATCCATACCCCCGGCCACACCTCGGACAGCAACAGTTTCCGAATCGGGGATGCCGTTTTCGTCGGTGACACCCTGTTCATGCCGGATGGGGGCAGCGCCCGGGCCGACTTCCCCGGCGGCGATGCGGGCATGCTCTACGATTCCATCCAGAAACTGCTCGCCCTGCCACCGGAAACCCGCCTGTTCATGTGTCATGACTACGCACCTGGCGGCCGCGAAGTGCAATGCGAAACCACCGTGGCCGAACAACGGGCACGCAACATTCATGTCGGCCAGGACAGAAGCCGGGAGGACTATGTCCGGCTGAGGAATGAACGGGATGCCACCCTGCCCATGCCCCGACTGATCATTCCCTCGGTACAGATCAACATGCGTGCCGGCAAGCTGCCACCGGCCGAGGACAATGGTGTCAGTTACCTGAAGGTACCGCTGAACCGGCTGGGCAAGGCGCCCGGGCCACGCAGTGGACACGACTGACCCTCTCCAGAGCCACGCAAGCACCCGACGGGTTTCCGGAAGGTGATGACCACGGTCATTACCTTCCTGGCCACCTGAGCGCAGGCTGGGGAAAGCCGGAGCCGGATCGTGCCAGAACGCGGCACATCCCTGATCGGCCCAGGAGGCGTCATGTGGTGGCAGCGGAAACACGGGCTCGATCTGCCCATGAATGACCGGCCCGGGCCTTGACGGGAACTGAAACTGACCCTATATTTATTAGCAGATTCTAATTTAGTGTTAATGGGAGAAACAGCATGGGACGCCTGATTGCCCGATTCAGCATGAAATACCGGTGGTGGGTCTTCGGACTGACCGCCGTGATCACCCTGGTCATGGGGCTGATGATCCCCCGTATCAGCATCGATACGGACCCCGAAAACATGCTCTCGGCGGAGCAGCCGGACCGGGTCGAACACAATCGCATCAAGGATCTGTTCGATCTCTACGACATGATCGTGGTGGGCATCGTCAATACCGATCACCCTCAGGGAATCTTCAATCCAGACTCCCTCACCGCCCTCCATCGGCTGTCAGCAGGCATCGAAGGCATTGACGGGGTCATCAGCCGAGACATGCTCTCCCTGGCCACCGTGGACAATGTGGAGCAGGTGACGCCAGGCACCCTCAGCTTCGACTGGATGATGGACACGCCGCCGGCCAATCAGGCCGAGGCGGACGCCATTCGCAAGGCTGTCGAGCGCCTGCCCATGTTCTACGGCACGCTGGTTTCCGAGGACGGCCGGGCGGCGGGCGTCTATGTTCCCATCGTGGACAAGAACGAAAGCCACCGAATTGCCACGGAAATCCAGGCCATTATCGACACATTGGAAAGTGGTGACGAATTCCACATCACCGGGCAGCCGGTGGCGCAGGATACCTTCGGGGTCGAGATGTTCCAGCAGATGGCCATTTCCGCGCCCCTGGCGGGAATCCTGATCTTCCTGATCATGCTGTATTTCTTCCGCAGCGTTCCGCTGGTCGTGGCTCCCATGCTGCTGGCCATGGCCACGGTGATCTCCACCATGGGCCTGCTCATCGGTCTGGGCTACACCGTTCACATCATGAGCTCCATGATCCCCATCTTCCTGATGCCCATCGCCGTGGTGGCGTCCATCCATGTGCTTTCGGGTTTCACCGACCGCTGCAGCGCGGGCGCCGACACCCAGGCCACCATGGAAGAGGTCATCCAGAGCCTTTACAAACCAGTCATCTTTACGGCCCTGACCACCACCGTGGGCTTCGCGTCATTGATGCTGACGCCGATCCCGCCGGTTCAGGTCTTCGGTGCCTTTGTAGCCGTCGGCGTACTGTTTGCCATGCTGCTGACACTGACCTTCCTGCCCGCCTTCATCGCTGCCCTGCCCCAGAGCACGGTGGATCGCATGGTGGCGCGGGTGAAAAAGCATGAGCGTGAAGGCAAGGGCGCCGACTGCAAGCTCTGTGAATTCATGTCGGCCACTGGCCGCTTCGCCACCCGCCACGCGCGCCCGCTTCTGGTAAGTTTCGCGGCCCTGCTGGCTGTCGCCGTCTTCGGTATCACCCAGATTCAGATCAACGACAACCCGACCCGCTGGTTCAAGCAGGATCACCGCATCCGGGTGGCAGATGCCGTGCTCAATCATCATTTCGCCGGCACCTACGAGGCCTACATCGTCCTTGAGCAGTCCGCGGCCGCGGATCTGGAGCAGAGCCTTCAGGAACGCGCCCAGCCACTGCTCGAGGACGCCCGTGAGGCCGGTCTGTCACTCGATGATCAATGGCAACAGCTGCTGGAAGACGCCCGCGAGGACGACCCCGGTGCAACGCTGGACAACCTGATGTTTGCCCTGGACGACCTGCTCTTCGATGCCCCGGCGGCGGAGCTCGATTACTGGGAGGCCCTGCTGGACGAAGCCGAGTCGGTACGCAGCGAAGCCCTCTACTTCCAGACGCCGGACGGCCTGCATTACATGGCTGAACTGCAGGCCTGGCTGGAAGACAACGGCCATGTGGGCAAATCCAACTCCCTGGCGGACCTGGTTCGCACCATCAATCGTGAACTGGTCAGTGGCCAGGATGAGGATTACCGCATTCCCGATAGCCCGGCGGGTGTGGCCCAGGCCATCCTGAGCTTCCAGGGCTCCCACCGGCCACACGACCTGTGGCACTTCGTCAGCCAGGACTACCGTTCGGCCAATATCTGGCTGCAGTTGCCCAGTGGTGACAACCAGGATATGCAGCGGGTAGTGGATGCCGTGGAACGCTACACCGGCAAGAATCCGCTGCCCGATGGTGTCGAACTCAGCTGGGGTGGCTCCACCTACGTCAATCTGGTCTGGCAGAACGAAATGGTGGAAGGCATGTTGCTGGCCCTGCTCTCAGCCTTCGCCATCGTTCTTCTGATGATGATTGTCCTGTTCCGCTCCCTGCTGTTCGGCATCCTCGCCGTGCTGCCCCTGACGCTGACCATTGCCCTGATCTATGGCGTCATGGGCCTGATCGGCAAGTCCTACGACATGCCGGTAGCGGTACTGTCCTCACTCAGCCTCGGCCTGTCGGTGGACTTCGCTATCCACTTCATCCAGCGCATGCGAGGCGCATTTGATGAGACCGGGAGCTGGCAGCAGGCCATGGACTATGTCTTCGGTGAACCTGCCCGGGCCATTACCCGCAATGCCGTGGTGATCTCCCTGGGCTTCCTGCCCCTGCTGGCCGCCGCTCTGGTGCCCTACATCACGGTTGGCATCTTCCTGGCCAGCATCATGGCGCTGTCGGCCATTGTCACTCTGCTGATGCTGCCGGCCATCCTGCGAACGGCACCGGGCCTGTTCTTCGGCCAGCAAGCCAGGCAGGAAGTGAATGCCAGCGAACAATGAACCTGCATTGAATCCGGGCCGTATTGCCCGAAGGAGAGATGAAATGAAGAACAGACCCCTCAAAAAACTGTGGACTGCCGCCTTTCTGAGCGCGGGCCTGGCCATCAGTGGCATTGGAAAGGGCATGGCAGAACCCCCCTCCGCCATGGATATCGTGGAAAGAGCAAACCAGGCCTCCTTCTACGCGGGTGCTGACGGGCGTGCCGAGGCCCGCATGCGAATCATTGACAGTCGTGGCCGCGAGCAAGTACGTCAGTTCACCCTGCTCCGCAAGAATGGCGAGGAAGGCCGCCAACATTACCTGGTGGTATTCAGTCGCCCATCGGATGTGCGCGGCACGGTCTTTCTCGTGGAAAAGAATCCGGGTGCCGACGACAACCGCTGGCTCTATCTGCCCGGCCTGGACCTAGTTCGCCGCATTGCACCCGGCGACAAGCGCACCAGCTTCGTGGGCTCCCATGTGTACTACGAGGATGTCTCCGGCCGGCATCTGCAAGACGATGAGCATGAGCTGATTGAGACGACGGATGAGTACTTCGTTGTACGCAGCACTCCGAAGGTTCCGGGCAGTGCGGAGTTTGCCCATTTTGATACCTGGATCGATCGCGATACCTACCTGCCCATGAAGAGCGAGTACATGGACGAAAACGGCACGGTTTATCGCCGCATGACCATCGAGGAAGTAGAGGAAATCGACGGCTACCCCACCGGCACCCGCATGCGCATGGAAGACCTGGCCAGCGGCGGGCACACCCTGGTGGAGTTCCGCTTCAGCGCCTATGACATCGGCATCCCGGAATCGGTGTTCAGCGAGCGCTCTCTGCGCAACCCGCCGCGCCAATGGCTGCAGCGGCAGTAAGGCAAGTGATTCAAGGAGCCAGACATGCACAGGCATCAACCTTCCCTCAGAGCCGGCCTTCTGGCCGGCCTCACCCTCCTCGTCTCGCCAGCCCTGCTGGCTGACGACTGGGACGATGACCCGTGGGGTGACGACGACATGAGCCCCGTTTCCTGGTATGGCTTCATCGAGGCCGCCGGTGGCTATCGTGTCCGCGACAATGAGCTGATTGATGACGACATGCCACTCGGCGAAGTTCGCTTCCAGCTCGAGGGCCAATACGATGGCGGCCGGGCGGACTGGCGTTTCAAGCTCGATGGCCTGGCGGATGGCGTGGAGGACAAGATCACCGGCGATGTCCGCGAAGCTCGAGTCATTTTTGCGGCTGGTGATCGCAGCGACGTGCAGCTTGGCCGCCAGATTCTGACCTGGGGTACCGGTGACCTGCTCTTTCTCAATGATCACTTCCCCAAGGACTGGGTGTCCTTCCTCATCGGCCGTGATGATGAGTATCTCAAGGGAACCAGCGATGCCGTTCGGCTCAGCTGGTACGGTGACCGTGTCAATATCGATGCCGTCTGGACTCCTTTCTTTGAGCCAGACACCTACATTGAAGGTATTCGCCTCTCCTACTACGACCCCATGCAGGGTGAGCGTGTTTCAGCTCCGCCCTTGCCACAAGTTGATCGCCCGACACGAACAGTCGATAACGGCGAATTGGCCATGCGCATCCATGGCATGCGCGGTTCACAGGAGTGGGCCGTTTATCTCTATCGCGGGTTCTTCGGCCAGCCCACCGCCTTCAACCCGGATAGCGGGCAGCTGGAGTTTGCCCGGCTCAACAGTCTTGGTGGCAGTCTGCGCGGCCCAATGGGCAGCGGCCTGTATAACCTGGAATTCTCCTGGTACGACTCGGCCGACAACCGGGATGGCGACAACCCCATGCTGCCCAACAGCGAAGCCCGCTTCCTGGCCGGTTATGAGCAGGAGGTGGCTACCAACTTCACGCTGGGCGCCCAGTACTACCTGGAATGGCTTCAGGATCATGACGCCCTCGAAGCCAATTACCAGGGGGACCCGGACACACTGCCCGAGGAGTACCGTCAGGTCATAACCCTGCGCCTGACCCAACGACTCATGCGTGACAATCTCACGATTGGACTGATGAGTTTCTACTCCCCCGACGATGAAGACTGGTTCCTTCGCCCGGCAGTGGATTACCGCTTCAGCGACCAGCTGTTTCTGAATGCCGGTGCCAACCTGTTCGGGGGGAAGAACGAACACACCTTCTATGGCCAGTTCGAGAAGGACTCCAGTGTCTATGTGCGGCTCAAACGAACCTTCTGAGCCGCCTTCACGGCGAGAAAACCCAAGTACATCAACAGAGAGGAAAACATCATGACCGTTAATCAGGCACTTCGACTCATCGCCGGCAGTTTTGTCCTTGCAAGCATCCTGCTGGCTCACTTTCACCATCACTACTGGCTCTTCTTCACGGGCTTCGTGGCCCTGAACCTGATCCAGTCTTCCTTCAGCAACTGGTGCCCGATGATGACCATCCTGCGCAAGGCCGGTCTGCGGGACGCGTAAAGGAATGCCTCGCGCAGAGGCGCTGAGGAAGAGAGACTTGAGGCTTGCTGTGGGAGAGGCTTTCGCCTCGACGAACAAAGCCCCACAGCCAACGAGAGGCATAAACGGGGCCAGGCTGATGGACCAGCCCACCCCATCCAGCAACTGAACAGCCATTGGAGGGAATCACCATGGCACATACCGTCATCATCGGCGCCGGCCTGGCCGGCATGCCTTTGGCCCTTGAGCTGAGAAAGACCCTCGGCCGCAAGGAAAAGATCACCGTGGTCAGTCCCGCCGACCACTTTCAGTTCGTGCCGTCAAACCCCTGGATCGCGGTGGGCTGGCGGGAGCGGCCGAAAACCACGACCCCGCTGGCCCCGCCGCTGAAGAAACGCGGCATTGATCTCAAGGTGGATTCGCTCGCCGCAATCGACCCGGATGCCCAGACCGTCACCCTGAGAGGCGGCGAGACCCTGAATTATGACTACCTGGCCATCACCACCGGTCCGAAGCTGGCGTTTGAGGAAATACCGGGCCTGGGTCCGGAAAATGGCCACAGCCAGTCCATCTGCACCCTGGATCATTCCGAGCACTGCCGGGATAAGTACGAGCAACTGCTGGCCGCCCCCGGTCCCATTGTCATCGGTGCCGCCCAGGGCGCGAGCTGCTTCGGCCCCGCCTATGAGTTTGCCTTCATCCTTGACCGTGATTTGCGCAAGCGCGGTCTGCGCCATCAGGTACCCATCACCTTCGTCACCAGTGAACCCTATATTGGTCACCTGGGCCTGGGTGGCGTGGGCGATTCCAGGGGGCTGCTGGAACATGAACTGCGCCAGCGGGACATTCGCTGGATCTGCAACGCCAAGACAGACAGGCTCGAATCGGGCAAGGTCTTTGTCAGTGAACACGACGATCAGGGTGAAGTCCGTCGCCAGCATGAGATCGATGCCGTCTTCTCCATGATCCTGCCCGCCTTCAAGGGTGTGGATCCGGTGGCCGCCATCGCTGAACTCTGCAACCCCCGGGGCTTCGTGAAGATCGACGAGTTCCAGCGCAATCCAACATGGCCCAACATCTACGCATCCGGCGTCTGCGTGGCCATTCCGCCAGTGGAACAGACTCCCGTCGCCACCGGCGCACCCAAGACCGGCTACATGATCGAGTCCATGAACACGGCCATCGCCGAGAACATCAAGCTCGATCTGGCCGGAGAGCAACCCGAAGCCCGAGCCACCTGGAACGCTCTCTGCCTGGCGGACATGGGCAACACCGGCGCAGCCTTTCTGGCCATGCCCCAGATGCCGCCGCGAAATGTCACCTGGACAAAGAAGGGAAAGTGGGTGCACTGGGCCAAATCCGCCTTCGAATGGTATTTCCTGCGAAAGATGCGAAAGGGCGTTGCCGAACCGGCCTACGAACGGGCCATGCTGCGAATGCTCGGCATTCGCCGGCTGCGGGCGGAACGAAGGAAAGAGGCGGCCTGACGGCGCATGAACACAAGACAGGACAGGCGCCGACTGGCTGATATCAAACCTGCGCAGGCAGACAAGGCCGCGGGGATGCTGAGAACGCTGGCCAACCCCTGTCGGCTGATGATCCTGTGCCAGCTGATCCAGGGCGAGAAAACCGTCTCTGAACTGCATGACAGCCTGACGCGGGGCGAACACAGACTGGGCCAGTCCGCCCTGTCCCAGCATCTGGCACGCCTGCGCCGGGAAAAGCTGGTCACCACCCGACGAGCATCACAGAACATCCACTACCGAATTGCCGACCCCGGCGCCATGGAGGTCATCGGCCGACTGTATGAAATCTACTGCACAACCGACACGGAAGGCCCCGTTCAGCACCTGAGTCGGGCAGAATCCCTTGAAAATTCCCTGCCAACTGGAGGCCAAGATGAAAAAACCAGGCAATGAGGCTGTTGTCGAAGCACTTTCAACGCTTCTGGCCAGCAGCTATACGCTGTATCTGAAAACACACAACTACCACTGGAATGTCACGGGCCCGATGTTCACGACACTCCATACTCTGTTCGAAACCCAGTACACCGAGCTTGCGACCGCCGTCGATGAAATCGCCGAGCGAATCCGTACCACGGGCGCATACGCACCAGGAAGCTATTCGGCGTTCGCCAGACTCAGCACGATCGAGGAGGAAACCGGACAGCCGAAAGCCGAGGAAATGATCCGCACCCTGGTTTCGGATCAGGAAACGATTGCTGACGCCGCCCGGCATCTCATTGAAGCCGCGGAGGCGGCATCGGATCAGGCCAGTGCGGATCTGGCAACCCGGCGTCTGGACATCCATGAGAAGAATGCCTGGATGCTGAGAAGCCATCTGGAATGAGCAGAGGCTCACCCAGGCGCCAGGGGGCCTGGGTGGGGATTGAGCGGGTCACCGACCCGCCTCTCCCTCGCCTTCCATTCATCGTCGGGAGATTCGCATGCCCGGACTCCGCCTGCGGCTTTTTCTGACCCTGCTACTGTCGCTATCTCCCACAGTGGTGGCCGCGCCGATGAATGAATTGCACATGCTGGTTTTCCACAGTGATACCTGCCCCCACTGTGAAGCCCAGAAACCATTCATCGAAGCCCTCGATGAGTCGCACGAGGCATTATCGGCCCATTTCTTCGAGCTGCGACACAACGAGCACGGCCGCGCGCTGTTTCGCGCGGTGGCCTCGGCCCATGGCACAGGGGCTGATTCGGTACCCGCTGTCTTCGTGGGAGGACGGGCCTGGCTGGGGGACAGCCGCCTGATCCGGCACCAGATCACCAGCCATGTAGAGCACTGTCTCGAGATGGGTGACTGCCCCGACTCGCGTGATACCCGTCAACGATTCGATCAGACAGCAACAGCACAGGAAACAGCGCCGATCACCCTTCCCTTGCTCGGGACCATCGATCTGATGGTGCAACCGCTCACCGTATCGACAGCACTGATCGCCTTCATTGACGGATTCAATCCCTGCTCACTCTGGGTCTTGACCATCCTGCTGGCGCTGGTGATTCACTCCGGCTCACGCCGGCGAATCCTGACGGTGGGTCTGACGTTCCTGGGAGTGACTGCAACCATCTACGGCCTCTTCATAATGGGCGTTTTCGGCGCGCTCACCCTGCTCCTGACAGCCGCTTGGGTGTACTGGGTGGTTGCGACCCTGGCGCTTGTCTTTGCCGGGGTCAACATCAAGGACTATTTCTGGTTCCAGCGAGGGGTTTCCTTCACCATCGACGAGAAGCACAAGCCCGGGATCTACCGGCGCTTTCGTGGCCTGATCCGCGATGGCCGCTCGACACCGGCACTGATTGCCGCCACCGCCGTGATGGCAAGCGGTATCGCTTTCATCGAGCTACCCTGCACCGCCGGCTTCCCGGTCATCTGGAGCGGTATCGTTGCCAGTCATGGCATCGACTGGCTCTCCTTCTCCTTCCTGCTCGGGCTCTACCTGCTGGTATACCTATCCATCGAGATGGTCGTCTTTCTCGTGGCCCTGACCACGCTTCGTGTCGACCGTTTCGAAGAGCGGCACGGGCGCATCCTCAAGCTGGTCGGCGGCATCATCATGCTCGCCCTCGCCGGCGTTCTTCTGCTGGCTCCTGAGCTGATGCACGATATCCGAGGTGCCATCGCTGTATTCCTGATTGCTTTCGGTGCCGCAGCACTCATTCTCTTCACGCACCGCTACCTCTTACCGAAGCTGGGTGTGCACATCGGAGATGAATGGTAAAAGCAAGGGGTGATTATCGCACACCGCGCAATCGAGATGATTTTCAGACGTTCCAATCTCATGGCACAAGGGACCCCAAACGAGTGCAAATAAAAAGCCCTGATGGGCCGGGCCATTGCCCGGGAAACCATCAGGGCTGTCTGCTTAGACGGCCGTCTGTCCCCCGGCCTGGTGGTGGGCGCTAACATGCCTGAGAAAATCCAGGGAGGCTTCGGCACTGATCATCTCCCGGTCCCCTTTCCTGGCTCGGCCGGCCCGGGTAAAGGAGATGATGTCGCCCATGCTCACAATGCCGCACAGCCTGTTCGACGGGTCGATCACCGGAAGGCGGCGTACTTCGTGCCGTTCCAGCAATGCCAGCGCGTCGGCAATATCGTCTTCCGGGTGACAGCAGTGCACGGCACGGCCGTGGGCCACCTCCTCACCCCGAATTTCCCACAGAGGCCGGTGCTGCAAGGCGGCCCCAATGGCAATGTCCCGGTCGGTGACAATGCCCACGGGCTGATCCTGCTCATTTACCAATGGAATAGCACCGCAATCCCGTTCCCACATCATTCTGGCGATATCGTGCAGTGATGTCTGGGGCGAACAGCGCGCCACGTCCGTGACCATGATGTCATTGACTTTCATTCTGGGTTCCTCCCGGCAATATCCAGGGTTGATACCGGAAAAATCCGGATTTCCCGCATGAACAGTGGGGCGAGTCAGACCATCGCTCTACCCGGCACCATTCGACGAAAAACCCTCGATACCAACATACGCTGAGGGAAATATTTCGTGTTGACGGCCGTCAACGTGGCTCCATTCCCTTTGTGAACATCATCTGACCCGCCCATTCAACAGTCGAACGACGAGCGTCTGGCTTGGCTGGCGCACATACTGCTGGCATGATCAGGCGCAAGCACCTGATTCAACTGGAGCTGATAGATGAACCACGCCAAGCAATGGCAGGTGAAACTTGGCTGCCGGGAAGCCTTTGCCGAGTTGAGCTTCGATGTCTACGCCAACCACGCCTCCGTTTCCCCCCTCAGCGAGCCGGTGCGCATGGCCGTGGATGAGGTCATGGCGGCCCAGACCCGGGAAGGCGCGGGTTTCTTCATGGCTGAAGTGGAGCGGCGGGAGCACCTGCGGGAGCGGCTCGGCACACTGATCGGTGCAGACGGCCGGCACGAGATTGGGCTGACGGCCAATACCACCGCCGGTGTCGTCGCCATTGCCCAGTCCCTGCCCTGGCGCCGGGGAGACCGGATTCTGCTGCTTGAGGGTGAGTTTCCCACCAACGTCACGCCCTGGCAGCAGGCCGCCCGACGCCATGGTCTGGAACTGGTCTGGATGAATGCCGAGGATTTCCGGCTTGACCGAACCGCCGCCATGGACGTCTTCGAAAAGCACCTGAAACAGGGCATCCGCCTGGTGGCCGCGAGCGCCGTCCAGTTCACCACCGGCCAGCTCATGCCACTGGCCGCCATGGGCGCACTCTGCCGACAACACGACAGCGAATTCTTCGTGGACGGAATCCAGGCCGTGGGCGTGGTGCCACTGGACGTGAAGCGCATGGGCATTGATTATCTGGCCTGTGGCAGCCACAAGTGGCTGATGGCCCCGGAAGGGGCCGGCTTTGTCTATGTCTCGCCGGAGAAGGCCGAACAACTGCAGCCCAACCTGGCCGGCTGGATCAGCCACGAGGATGCCTTCGAGTTTCTTACCGGCGGCCCCGAGACCCTGCGTTATGACCGTCCCTTCCAGCGCGGAGCGCGCATGCTGGAGTCAGGCACCTTCAATTCCATTGGCTGTGCCGGTCTGTCAGCCAGTGTCGGGCTGATCCAGTCCATTGGGGTGAACGCCATTTACCAGCACGTACAGACCTGGCTGGATGCACTGGAAGCGCCACTCCTAAATCGCGGCTTCGAGAGTGCCCGTATGCCGGATAGGGAAGGACGCTCCGGCATCCTCAGTGTACGCCCACCGGATGAGCGTCCGGCAGCAGACTGGGCCTCTGCCCTGGCCGAAAGGGGCATCGCCTGTGCCAGCCCGGCCGGCTGGCTGCGCCTTGCCCCGCACTGGCCCAATAGCGTGGCGGAGGTTGAAAAGGTTTTACAGGCGGTGGACCAGCTACTCGCTCGTTAATCCCCCAACGCCTTACCTGCCTGTCAGCCGATCCAGCCCCGCCGATTTGCGTGCACCGAGAGCCACAATAGCAGAGCACCGACGGTAAAGATCACCAGGGGAAACGGCAGCGCCTCCGCCGCCCCAATTCTTCCGATCGCATCCAGGATGAACAGCACGTAGACGAACTGCGCCACCACAGCCACCAGCGATACCGTGAACAGGGGCAACGCCCAAGCCTTGCGAAGCAGCAATGCCACGGTTCCCCCAAGGCCGCTCAATATCGCAAGGGCATAAACGGCAAACAGCCAGGCTGGCCGTGCCTCGAACAGCTCGCGCTGGGCTTCGCTCATCTCGGCCAGCGCTTCTTCACTGGTCATGGGGTCCATGATCAGGGACAACAGCCCGAACAGCATCCAGACGAGAGCAAGGCCCGACACAATCCAATACCAGCGCGGCGGCTGAGTGGCTTCGGTGTTCATGAACAATCACTCCTGGTTCCTTGTCCACAATTTACTCCCCGGATGGGGAGCCCTTGACAGTCATGCGCAGGCGATCTTCCCGCTCACGCAACTCCGGCGTGAAATCCTCACCGAAATCCTCTGCTTCAAAAAGCGGACGAATTTCAATCTCGGCCTCGGTGCCGGGCATGGGATTGGGGCAGCGTTTCACCCACTCGATGGCTTCCTCCAGTGAATTCACCTTCCACAGCCAATAACCGGCAAGCAGCTCTTTTGTCTCGGCAAACGGCCCGTCCGTCACGACACGTTCATCGCCAGAGAAGCGAACTCGCACACCGGCACTACTGGGCCGGAGGCCATCACCATCCAGCAGAATACCGGCCTCGACCAGCGCCTCGTTGTACTTACCCATCGCTTCCAGCAGGTCCTGGCCCGGCAACTTCCCCGCTTCCGAGTCACTGCTTGCCTTGATCAGAATCATCACACGCATTGTCAGCCCTCCTCGAGAGTGTAGTCGTTTCCCCATAGTCGAGTGGGCCCGGCCTGAATCGACACCGGTTACAGAATCTCTCTGAGTGTAGACTCTACACCAAAAAAAACGGCGGCCCATCAGGGCCGCCGCATTCATTCGCTCCACTTCAGGCGGCTTGTTCAGCCACTATCTCGTTCTCCTGGACAGAACGTATCCAGCGTTCGATCTCCTCGCTAAGCAGGAACAGAGGCAAGGCACCGTTGGCCAGTACGGCATCGTGGAAGTCAGACAGGCTGAAGGCATCACCCAGGGCCTCTTCCGCCTGCTGGCGCAGATACTGAATGTGCAGCATACCCACCATGTAGCTGGTGGCCTGACCCGGCATCACCACATAACGCTCGATTTCGGCGACCACATCACCCCGCGGCATGCCGGTGGTCTCGAACATGTAATCAATGGCCTCTTCCCGTGTCCAGCGCTTGTGATGGATACCCGTATCCACGACCAGTCGAACGGCCCTGAAGAGTTGAGCCTGCAACATCCCGAGCCGTTCGTACTCGTCGTGATAAAGGCCGATCTCATCAGCAAGACGCTCCGCGTACAGCGCCCAGCCTTCGGTAAATGCACTGAACAGCGGGAAGCCGCGGAACAGGGGCAGGCCTTCCAACTCCATCTGCAGGGCAATCTGGAAGTGATGGCCCGGCACGGCTTCATGGGCCGTGAGGGTGCGCATGCCGAAACTCGGAATCTCCTTCACATCACGCAGATTGGCATAGAAAATACCCGGTCGGTCTCCACCCACCGGGGGCATGCGGTAGTAGGCCCCGGCGGCCGTATCCTGACGGAACTCGGGAACGCGACGAACCTCCACCGATGCGCGTGGCAGGCGTCCGAAGTACGGCGACATTTCGGCCTGAAGCTCATCAATCATGGCCTGGTAATCGGCGATGATCTGCTCACGTCCTTCATCTGTATCCGGATAGAGGAAACGTTCCTCCTGAGCAAGCTGATCCATGCGTTCGCCAACCGTACCCTCCATATACCCTTCGGCTCGAAGGATCTCATCCATTTCGGCCAGAATACTCTCCACCTGTTCCAGGCCAAGCATGTGAATCGCGTCCGGGCTCATGTCCGTCGTCGTATTCTGCAGCAGGGTGTGGCGATAGTAGGCCTCACCATTCGGCAGGGTCCAGGCACCGGCGTCCGTGGTCGTGCGTGGTCGCAGGGCCTCGAACCAGGCAATCATGTCGGCATAGGCCGGATACACCTGGTTCCCGATGGCATCGCGTGCGTCCGCCAGAATCGCCTCGGCTGCATCAGATTCAACATCCTCAAGCGCCTCCAGGCGTCCCACCAAATGGGTGTAAAGCTCGTGCTTCTCCACCTCGGCTGCCGTGAAGGCCTTCATCTCATTGAGCACATGATCAACCACGAAGCGCGGAGGAATGATCTCCCGCTCCAGCTGATAGTCCAGCAGCTCGATGACCTGACCGAACTTGACCGGGAACTGGGTGAGGCGGGTGACATAATCCTCGGCTCCACGCCGGTCTTCGATGCGATGGGTCTCGATCATGAACTCCGGCAGATTGTTCTGTACCCCGAACATCTGATTGACCGGGAAGCCGTGATACATGAATTCCCGCGCGCCCATGTTGGTTTCGAAGAACCAGCCCAGAATATCCGCGGACAGGCGCTGCTGGTGACTCATGCGATCCCGATTGTAGGAGCGAAGAATAGCCATGTCCCGGTCGACCCGCCGGATCATGGCCTCTCCACGTTCCAGGGATACATCACTGAGCCTACGGTTGTGACCCCGGAACGGCGTGTTCTCGAGAATGCCGAGCTGGGTCAGCATTTCCGGATCTTCCAGGGCGAAACGAATGAACACCCGGTCGTAGAAATGATCCACATTGAACGGTTTGCCCCAGACCAGCTTGTAGCCGAAGACGCCACCGCCGGTGAGAAGGGCCAGCAATACGATCAGGAATATTCGCCATTTGGTCAGGCGCAGGCTTTTCATGACTCATGTCTCCGTAAGTAAATCTTCAATCCAGGGCAACGACATGTTGTCGGAACGATTGATAGCCGTGTTCCGGGCCCACACCTTCGAAATACTCAAGCATCCGTACGGCAACAATGCCCGTCTCCGGAACGACGACGACGTACTGGCCCAGATAACCAGAGCCATACCAGGCGGCGATTTCCTCGCTGCTCTCGCGGCGAACCATTGACAAGCCCTTTGGGCGTGTTTCCGGCAGAACGATATCCATCCAGCCGGTACCGAAGGCTTCCGTCAAGGCATCAGCAATATCATCGCGACTGTCGTATTCACCCCGGATGGCCGACATTCCCTGTACCACTTCATCGGAAACACCGGCATCCCGGAATCCGGCGACGATCTCGTCGTCGATCACAAACTGCTCTTCTGCGGCTTGCCTCCACCACAGGAGGCCGACGGAATCATTGAGGTCGGAACCCGGCGCCAACAATGCCTCGATGGCCGATGCCTCAATGAGCACCTCCCCTTCATATCGTCCCTGATCAAGCAGCAGCTGGCCCAGACGCGCCAGGTCCATCGGCAGAATATGCAGGCCGGCCATGCCCTGTGGCGTCCCCGCCTCGTCACTCATCCAGGACCAGTTCTCGATCCCCATGGGCTGGAACAGTGCCTGATCGATATAGTCATCCATTGCCTTGCCGGCGACAGCCGGGAAGAGCCCGGCAATGAGATTGGTGGCCTTGTTGTTGTAGGCGTAGTGAGTACCGGGATCATGCTCCAGTTCCGCCGCCAGTGCCAGCTGCACGAAATCCGGGCTGGGATAGATCTCGACACCGGCATTGGGATTATTCTGCAGGCCGGAGGTGTGATTGAGCAGGTGCCGAACGGTGATGTCCTGCTTCCTCCCCTGTCGCCACTCCGGGAAGTAGTCGGCCACTGCTGTATCCAGCGATTCCAGTTCACCGGTGCTGAGCATGCGCGCCACACCCAGGGCCATCACGGATTTGGTGACGGACATGGCATGGATCGGGCGCTGGCCTTTGTCGTCGTACCACTCCAGCAGTGGTTCACCATCCTTCAGGATCACCAGTGCGGAACTGCGGCTCGCCTCGCCCTTTGCCCTGAGTTCCTCAATGGCGGTGGATGGCGTGTCTGCCATGGCCGTGGTGCTCCCGACGACCATGACCAGTGCGGCGGCCAAGTGCCGGAATACAGACATTTTCATTGTTCATTTCTCCCCGGCCAGCTGGCGACCCAGCCATTGGCCCATCAACAGAAAATAGCGATCATCATCCGAACGAAACGATGGCTCAGCGGATTCAAAGAGACTCCTCTGGACGAGAACCGCTTGGTAATACCGTTCTACCTCACCATAACACCTAGACCGGATTTTGCAAGTCAGCGTTCCCGCTCCCTGTCGACCGCTTGCCCTCATTGCAGGCTGAAAACGAGAATCTGGCCGTCGGAGGTAGGGATGATCAGCTCGTTCCGATGCCAGGCGGGTGAGGACAGAAAGACCCCCAGGTGGAGCACATGCGCCATGTAGGCGTAGAGGGCCTGATGCAACTCGCGGGCGGCAAGCCGTTCCTGATTGAAACCGCCGGTCTGCGGGTCCAGAACCCCGAAATGATCCTCTCGGGCACCATCGCTCTGGTAATGCCAGACCTGTTCACCGGTGGCCGATTCCAGAGCCAGAAGCTCGCCGTTCATGACACCCGTGATCAGATAGCGGCCGAGGACCAGCGGCGAGCTGTAGCTCCAGGCACCCACCGCCCGGCGCCAGACCTCACTGCCATCGGTCCGATCCAGGGCAATCACGTACCCCGGCACCGAGCTGCCCAGATAGATGCGTTCATCATCCACGGAGGGCGTCGCCACTACCCAGGAACGATGCATCATGGCGTAGCGCCAGAGCCTCTCGCCTGTTTCCAGGGACAGGGCATACAGGTAGCCATCGCGGCTGCCGACATAGACCCGATCACCATCCAGCACCGGCGAGGACTGAATGCCCAGCCACTGCTCATGAACACTGTCCCGCTCGGTGGCGTAGGACCAGCGGACTTCGCCGCTTTCCGCATCCAGGGCATGCACCATGCCGTACCAGTCGCCGACCACCAGCGTGGCCCCCTCCGAATGATGGCGGGAAAGCGCTGGCGAGGCATGGATCATGCCCGCAGTGCGGTAGCGCCAGAGGAGCGCTCCACTACTGGCGTCCAGGGTATAAAAATAGCCATCGCTACTGCCGAAGTGGACACGACCGTCGGCCACCAGCGGTGATGACAGAAAGAAATCCCAGGGATCGCGAATGGCGGCATCGGTCTGCCGTATGCCCATGTAATGGATGGCACTGAAGCGCTCCTCCCCGCCGGTCTGGAAGGACCAGGCCGCGCTGCCGTCAGCGCGATTGATCGCCTGGAACAGACCATTGAGATTGAGAACATAGACAAGATCCCCCGACACGGCGGGGGTGGCACTGATGGCCCCGCCTGTTGGGCGAATCCATTGCAACTGGCGATCCGCAAGTCCGAAGGCGTAGAGATTGCCGTTCTCGCCGGCCACGAAGAGTTGATCCCCGGCGGCTACCGGTGAACTGGCAATGGCGGTTGGCAGGCGAAACTGCCAATCCAGTGCCAGGCTCCTGACATCCACCTCCAGGTGGACATGACCGCTACGCTCGAGATCACCCTTGAACAGGGACCAGTCAGCCGCGTCGCTCGACGCGGCATGGAACAGAATCAACAGAGTCAATGAAAGGCGGGAAAGGGAAAACGACATGATTCGGACTCCTGAGAATGAAGTCCGGCCAGTCTGCTGATCGCGAATCGGGTTCGTCCTGAAGCTGGGCTAAAACTTCCTAAAGCCTGATTAAATTCTTTGTTTTCAATTACCTGGCAATACCAAACCGAGACTGCCCAGGATCGCCTGAAAGCGGGGCTCGTCATGCAGGGGCCGATAATGGGGATCGACCGCCAGCCACAGTAGCGCCTCCTGGTACTGCTCACGAGCCGCTTCCAGGTGATCCAGGGCCTGGCCATGATCACCGGCGACCAGGGCGAAGCGCGCCCAGGACAGTGGTGGGCGATAGTGACCCAGTGCGGCAGTCTCGCGCTCTTGCAGCAGCCGGGCATGCACCGCCGTCAGGCCTCCGTGGGTGAAGTCCGCCTCGAAACGGATCAATCGCTCCTCGTCGAAGCCCG